>DATELT010000108.1:0-3369 GCA_035276245.1 Chthoniobacterales bacterium | reverse complement strand
AATGTAACTGCTTTCGCGGAGGCGATTCGTGAAAAAGTTGAGCCGGAACTGCAACCGCCGGTGATGATTGACGTCAAGATTGGCGATTTCGCTTTGAGCGGCCGGATCGATCGAATTCGAGGAGATACTCTGCTCCATTATCGCCTAACGACATTAAAACCGAAGGATTTTGTTCGCGTGTGGATCGAACACCTGGTGAGGAACCTGAGCGAGGAGGTGCCAGCGCTGCTTTTCGGAAAAGATGAACAATTAATCGCCGGCTACGAATTCCCGCCGATCAACAACGCAGGCAAGCTTCTGACTGATTTGCTGGCACTTTATTGGCGCGGTTTAAGTCAACCGCTGCGATTTTTCCCGAGAACGTCGTGGGCTTTTGCTGAAACGATTGCCCAAGGGAAAGACGAGATGAAGGCTTGTCTCGCGGCAGGGCAAATCTGGCGAGGAAACGAGCGCGAAGGTAAAGGCGAGCAGGACGACTCCTACATCAAGCTCGCATTTCGCAACGTCAACGATGTGCTCGATGAAGATTGGAAACAAACCAGCCTGCGCGTGCTCTCACCGCTACTCCAAACCCGCGATGATAACCGAATTTGATCCCGTAGAAACACGGTTGGAAAACGGCTTCAGTGTTATCGAAGCAAGCGCTGGCACTGGAAAAACCGCCACCATTTCTGCGATTGTTCTTCGGCTGATCGCGGAGCAGAAGATTGAGATCGAAAATATTTTGGTCGCGACATATACCGAACTCGCGACTGCAGAATTACGTGGTCGCATTCGCGAGGTTCTGGCAGAAGCGCGCGCTTGCGCCCGCGATGGCAAAGCAAAGTGGTCGTTCATCGATGCAATCATCACGAGAATTGCCAATCGCAAAGAAGTCGAGCGCGAGCTGGAACGCGCCCTCCGGAATTTTGATGAGGCACCGATTTTTACCATTCACGGATTTTGCGCGCGCGTTCTTGCTGACCGTGCCTTCGAGGCCGGCGCCCTTTTCGAAACCGAACTGGTGACGGATCAATCTCGTTTTCTAAATCAAGTGGCGGATGATTTTTGGCGGGCCCATTTGTACGGCGATGATAAGGTGCTGGCGGCGTTGGTGCGCGAGCAATTGTCCCCAGCCCGTCTGGTGGAACTGCTCATCGAGCTGACGAACAATCCCGCTTTACGAATCCTACCCCCTCCGGGAAATCAAGCGGAACTTAAAAAGAACATCGCCGAAGTTTGGCGAGCGCTTTGCGATTGCTGGTCGAAATCAGCCCAGGAAGTTCACGGCCATTTCTCGAATATTGCGTGGGCGAAAGGTAATCACTTTAAGCGCGAGGTGGTCGGTGCTCGATTGGCTGCGGCGATGGAATGCATCGGTGAATCGCGTAACGCCGGCGATCTGCTTTCGTGCGTGGAATTTTTTTCCGCTGCTACCTTGCAAGCAAACACACGAGTCCGCGGGATTACCCCAAGGCACGAGTTCTTTGATCGATGCCAGGAACTATCGGACGTGACCCGCCGTTTCGTGGTTTCGTTTCAATCGGAATTTTGCCAATGGGCGCGTGAAGAATTGCGCCGCCGTAAAGCCGACGAGCAAGTTCGGTCTTTCGACGATCTGCTAACGCGACTGGACGAGGCTTTGCGCAGGGACGATCAGCTTTCCAAGAATTTGCGGGACCGGTTCAGGGTCGCGCTGATCGACGAATTTCAAGATACCGATCCGGTCCAGTATTCCATTCTCGCGCAGATTTATGCGGGAACGAATGCGCGAGTCTTTTTGATCGGCGATCCGAAACAAGCCATCTACGGATTTCGGGGCGCGGACGTTTTCGCCTATCTGGAGGCGGCAACGCTGGCGGACCGCCGCTACACGTTGGGAAAAAATTGGCGTTCCGAAAAAAAACTGGTTGATGGCGTAGGTGGAATTTTCAGGCAACGGAATGACGCGTTTGTGATTCCCGGAATTGATCTGGCTCCGGTCCAGGCTTCCGGCACTACGGACGAAACGCCGCTAACAATTGACGGGCGGCGCGACCAGCCATTGCGATTCTGGATCGCATCGCCTGAACAAAAAGGAAATATTCCGCGGGTGGTCGCGAGCGAGATCGCGCGACTGCTTATGGCCAAGACCAGGATCGGCGAGGAGAAAATAAGGCCGAGTGAGATTGCAGTTCTGGTGATGACGAATGCGGAAACGGCCGATATTCAAAAAGCACTGTCTCAATTTCGAATTCCGTCAGTGGTTTACAGTGCCGCGAGCGTCTTTGAATCGCGGGAAGCGGAAGAGTTATTGCGTGTGGTGCTGGCGGTAGCCGAACCAACGCGCGAAAAGATTGTGCGCGCTGCGCTCGCGACTGAGCTGGTCGACTTCAAAGCGAGTGAATTGGAAAAATTGTTCGGCGACGATTCACGTCGGGAAGAAATGCTCAATCGCTTCGCGGACTATCAGGAACTCTGGCGCGACAAGAGCTTCATAGAAATGCTGCGGAAGTTTGTAGTGAAGGAAAAAGTGCGGCCGCGACTTCTGGCTTACACTGACGGTGAGCGTCGGTTGACCAATCTACTTCACCTGGTCGAGGTGCTGCATGCGGCCTGTGTGGAAAACCGGTTTGGCAGCGACGGCGTGATTGGTTGGCTCAAAAAACAAATCTCCGAACGCCGAGAAATCCGCGACGAATATGAACTGCGCCTCGAGAGCGATGAGAACGCGGTCCGGATCGTGACTATTCACAAAAGCAAGGGCCTGGAATACGATATTACGCTTTGTCCCTCGGTCCGGAAAGAACCGTACCGGACAAGGGATCTGGTCAAGTTTCACAACCGCGACGCGTTCGTTCTCGATTTGGAAGAAAAAGCGGAGAATGAGAAGCTTCGCGATCGCGAAGAGCTCGCGGAACTGGTGCGGCAACTTTACGTTGGCACGACCAGGGCCAGACATCGTAGCTATTTGGTTTGGCCGGAAAGAACGACAAAATCGAAATCGGCGCTGGCGTGGTTGCTTTCCAGTACAGCATCAGCTGAGGCATTTCTCGAAAAAAAAGGTGAACCCGACACCGGTCTGAGCGTGGAAGATAGGTTTGCTGGAAGCGCTGCAATCGCAGTCGAAGACCTGCCGGAAGCTGGCGGCGCAATTCTTGCACAATCGCCCGCGACTCAGATCCCGTTAGCTCCGCGAGTTTTCACCGGCGACATCGATCGCAGCTGGCGGATTGCAAGCTTCAGTTCATTGATTGGAGACCGATTGGAGGAACCGGACGCGCCGGACTACGATACAGTCGAATCGGAAGTTGAGGTCGCAGAAGAGCCCGCCGTGCCGGCAAAGGGAATTCATGCTTTTCCGGGTGGAATGCGCGCCGGCACCTGTCTGCATTTGATTCTGGAAGAGCT
>DATELT010000107.1:0-9339 GCA_035276245.1 Chthoniobacterales bacterium | reverse complement strand
CGATGCCGGCTACAGCTGGTTGCTCGCTTTTTTACGCATGCGCCGAGGCCGCCATCGCCGTAACGTTGCCGAGATGCAGGACCTGTTCGCCGAAACCGAGAATCTCGAACGCGTCAGCGCAGCCGCCCCTCTGGCTACCCGAATGCGGCCGCGCACCCTGGAGGAATTTGTAGGCCAAGAACATATCCTGGCGCCAGGTAAACTATTGCGCCGCGCCATCGAAGCCGATCGCCTGCCTTCACTAATTATCTCCGGACCGCCGGGAAGCGGCAAAACCACCCTGGCGTATGTCGTCGCGGAGATGACGCACTCCGAATTCATTCGCCTAAGCGGAGTGGAAAGTAACGTGGCAGAAATGCGCAAGGTGGTCGCGGCGGCGGCCAATCGGCTTCGAACCGCCGGACGGAAAACGATCGTATTCATCGATGAGATTCACCATTTCAATAAAGCGCAGCAGGACATCCTCCTTCCCGATGTCGAGAGCGGAAATCTGCGATTGATCGGTGCCACCACTTATAACCCCTACTTTTACGTTAATAGCGCGTTGGTCTCGCGTTCGCTGGTCTTCCGACTCGAGCCACTCACGGTCGCGCAACTGGAACTATTGATCGATCGTGCCCTCGCCGACACAGAGCGGGGCCTCGGAAAATATAATGTTAGAATGGACGCTGATGCGCGGCGACATCTGGCCAAGTTGAGCGACGGTGACGCGCGGAAATGTTTGAATGCGCTGGAAGTCGGCGTCTTAACGACGCCCCCTGTGGCCGGGGTCACTGACCCTGACGCTCGGGCAGGGGCGTCACTGAGAAAGGCCGCAAGAAAAGCCGCGACCGACAACCGCGGCTACAGCGACGGCGTAATCCATTTTACTCTTCAGGTCGCGGAAGAAAGCATTCAAAGCAAAGCGGTGGTGTATGACAAGAAAGGCGACGCGCATTACGACACTATCAGCGCATTTATTAAGAGTATGCGCGCATCAGACGAAAAAGGGGCAATCTATTGGCTCGCGAAGATGTTGCACGCTGGTGAAGATTTCCGTTTTATCGCGCGTCGCATCGTCATTTTTGCAAGTGAAGATGTCGGTTTGGCGGATTCACAGGCTCTCCCGCTCGCGATCGCGACGCAACATGCCGTTGAATTCGTCGGAATGCCGGAAGCGCGCATTCCGCTTGCCCATGCTACGGCTTACATGTGTCGGGCGAAAAAGAGCCGCGAAGCATACGAATCGTTAGCCGCGGCCAGCGAAGAGATCGAATCCGAGCACACGGCGCGGGTGCCCGAGCATTTGAAGAACAAACATTTTCCGGTAAATCCGGAAAGCTAATTTTGAAGAAGGCGTCTGACGTGCGCTTGCGGGCAATAACGGCAGCCATTGCGATCAGCGCATTGTGCCTGGGCGCCTGTAGCAAACGAACAGAGCATGATGTTTTCGATTTGCCGTGTGGACCAGGCCGGCTCGTCCTCCACGAAGATCATCTAGCTACGTTTGAAACCACCTATGTCACATTCGAGCTACGATACATCGAAGGAAAGAGCGTTCGTTCGGTCGATAAGTTGAAACGCCGGGCGCGCCCCTACCTTGCACCTACCGCAGCTCAGCATCTCCACTATTTCCGAGACAATCGCGCGGAAGATCCCTGGCCAATTTTCGTAAGTCCAAACCGATTTAGTCTCGCTGAATACGAACAGCTTCGTCAGACCGTGGAATCAAACCTTGCACTCATCGATGAGGCGGTAAACCGGCCACGCGAGCCGCTTGAATATTTTCGTGAAGATCGCAAACCAGCGATCAGCTCGATTCGTTATATCGACTATGACGGTTTGCGCCGCTCCTACGCCGGCCCAGACAAACACACCGATCTTACGGTTGAGCCCGATGGCGGTGTGTGGCTAGGGCAATCATGGAGTGCTGGCGGAACAAGTAAAACTCTTATCGGTTTTGCGAAGGAAAACCGGGTAGTGATTGCTCCCTACGGTTCCAGGCTAACGCAAACAAGCTCCAGCAAAAACATCTACACGCAGGCTAATGTCCAACATTGGAAAGCAAAGGACGGACACGCCATATTCGATGATTTTGAGGTGAAAGTATCACCGAGTGAGGACGAATTCGATGTTGCGATGTCCGAACGGCGGAAAAACACAGCCGAATCACGTTAACAACGAATTATCACTGGCGGTGCGCCTGCATCCGCGCTTACGCGATTGGTTCTTCGCCAGTTTTCCGGCATTCACCCACGCGCAGTTGCTCTGCGTTCCTTCTGTTCTAAAACGCGAATCTATCCTTCTCACTTCTCCCACCGGTAGTGGAAAGACCCTCGCCGGATTCCTTGGTGTCTTTGATTCGCTTCTCCGAGAAGTTGACTCCGGCAGCATGAAGCCGGGCGTGCGCTGCGTCTATGTTTCCCCACTGCGTGCGCTCGCCTACGACATCGAGAAAAACTTGCGCGCACCAATTGCCGGCATGGGTCTGGAAAAAGAATTCCGCATTCACTTGCGGACCGGCGATACCACGGCCACCGAGCGCACCAAATTTCGCAACCAGCCATCCACATTTCTCGTCACTACGCCCGAATCGCTCGCCATTTTGCTCGCACAGGAAAGCTACGCACAACACCTCGCCAAGGCCGAGTTCGTCATCGTCGATGAATTACATTCCTTCGCCGGCAACAAGCGTGGCGCAGACCTGAGCATTTCCCTTGAGCGCCTCGAGCAAATTTGCGACGCGGACGTAAGGCGCGGCGAGCGGAAGGGGCGAGCTTGGCAAACCCGGCGTCGCAGAGCTCCGCCCTCCACGCCGACCGGATCGCTTTGCCGAATCGGCCTGTCCGCCACGGCTGCGCCGCTTGACTTGCTCGCCGAATTTCTCGTCGGCGTGGGCCGTAAATGCCACATCGCCGAAGCGCGCATCGAGAAAGAACAAATCGTAGACGTTTTTTCTCCAATCCGGCGCGATCCGTATCCACCATCTGGCTACACCGGTGCACGTCTCTACGCGGAGTTATCGCAATTGATTCGCTCGCGCCAGTCGGTCATTGTTTTCACAAATGTCCGTTCGGCCGCAGAACAAATCGGACTGCGTTTGCGCGAGCATCTTCCCGAACTGGCCCAAGCGATCGAGATTCATCACGCTTCACTTGATCGCAGCGTTCGGCTCGCGGTTGAAGATCGATTGAAGAATGGCGAACTGCGGGCCGTCGTTTGCTCGACCAGTCTCGAGCTTGGCATTGATATTGGCGCAGTCGATCTGGTGGTCATGGTGGCGACGCCGAAAGGCGTCTCGCGCGCGATCCAGCGTATCGGCCGATCAGGACATTCGCTAAACAAGAGTAGTCACGGCATTCTCGTCGCCACCAACATCAATGACCTGGTGGAGGCAACGGTCACGGCTAAGCTTGTACGCGAGCGCGCCCTCGATCCAATTAAAGTCCTGGAAAAGCCTTTTGACGTCGTGGCCCAGCATATTGTCGGCATCGTCGCACTGGCACCGGCGTCGGCCGACTCCATTTATCGCCTGATCACGCGAGCGCGACCATTTCGCGACCTCGCCCACGAGGAGTTTGACCGGGTGTTGCATTATCTGGAGGGCGGAGGCGAAGCCCTGGCGCAGCAATATCGTGGCCTCTTTGGGAAGATCTCAGTCGCCGATAATGGAATCGTTGCTCTGGCAAACCGACGTGTGGCGCGAGAATTCCTGATCAACATCGGAACGATCGTTTCCGAAGGATTTGTCGACGTCATGTTGAAACGGCGCCGCCTTGGCTCGGTTGAAGAAGGTTTCATCAAGGGTCTGCAAATCGGCGATCTCTTCGTGCTCGGCGGACGGGTTCTGCGACTGATCGATACCGGAGTGCAGGAGGCGTTTGTTGAACGGGCCGACGGCCAATTGCCGACTATTCCGCGCTGGAATGCAGCCAAAATGCCCCTGACCTCGGGAGTAGCCCGGGCCGTGCGAGAACTGCGCGCCGATTTGGCCGACCACTTGCGTCGGGAACCAAACGACACGGTCAGTATGGATTGGCTGGTCGAGCACTACCAAATCTCGTTGGCGAATGCGCAGGCCATCGTGGAGCAATTTCGCACACAGCTCGCTATCTCCGACGTGCCGACTGGCGATTCCATGCTGATCGAACTCTATCGTGACGAAGATTTCTCGCATTATTTTTTTCACGCCCTGATTGGCCGCAGCGCCAACGACGCGCTTTCCCGCATCGTCGCCTGGCGGATGAAGAATAGAAGTGGCGGTAACGCCCTCGTCACGCTCGACGATTCTGGATTCCTGCTCACGCTTCGCCCGTTTCAGGAATTAACGTTGGAAGATTGGCGGCTCTGTTTCGAACGCGAAGGGGCGGAAGAAGATCTGCGGCTGGCTTTGCGCGGATCGGAATTGGTAAAGTGGCAATTCCGCGGCGTCGCTCAAACCGGACTGATGGTCCCCCGCAATTATCCGGGTCAAAAGCGCGCCCGCAAACAAATGCATTGGAGCACGGAAACAATTTTTCGTGTACTCGAGACGCACGAGCCCAATCATCCATTGCTGGAGGAAGCATACCGCCAGGCCAGTCAGATTTTTCTGGATGCCGAAGAAGCCAATGCTTTTCTGGACCGTGTGCAACACTTCGACTGGCAACTGCGTGAGCTGCCTGCGGTCTCGCCATTTTCCTTCCCGATTTACGCCAGCAAAATTAAAGAGACGATGATGCTGGAGGATCCGGCGGTGGCGGTCGAACGAATTTACCGTGAGCTCTACGCTCGCGTGCGCCAAGTCGCCCTGGTTAACGAAAATCGGACTAATCTGGCGATGAGATGACAAAATTCAAAGACCATTTCTCGGGACACGCCGCCGATTACGCAAAGTTTCGTCCGGATTATCCGGCTGAATTATTCGATTATCTCGCTTCGATTTCGCCACAGCGCGGGCTGGCGTGGGATTGCGCAACTGGCAACGGCCAGGCCGCAACAGGACTGGCCACATATTTCGACAACGTTATCGCGACTGACGCCAGCGCGCAGCAAATCGGAAGCGCGCGATTAAACCCGCGCGTCAGCTACCGCGTCGCGCCGGCAGAGCAGAGCGAGATCGATTCAGACTCGGTCGACTTGATCCTGGTCGCGCAGGCGTTGCATTGGTTCGACCTGAATCGCTTTTTCACAGAGGCAAAACGGGTATTGAAGGAAACCGGGAAACTTTCGGTCTCGAATTATCTGCACATAAGAATTAGTCCTGAAATCGACGCGCTTGTTTCAAAATTTTATCGCGAAACAACCGGGCCGTTCTGGCCGCCGGAACGGCACCTGGTTGAAACCAATTTTGAGAGCACCCAGTTTCCATTTCCGGAGCTGCCGTCCCCTCAATTTGAGATGCGCCAGCAATGGGATCTTGATCAACTGGCAGGGTATCTAGGGACATGGTCCGCCACAAAAAAGTTTATCGCAGCGCGCGGATTTGATCCGGTCGATTCGTTCCTGGAAGAGCTGCGGGCGATTTGGGGAAATCCCGAATTGCCACGTCAAGCGATATGGCCATTGCAGCTTCGGGTTTTCGTTCCACGAAGCTGAAATGTGATCAACGGAACGGATGGGTCAGGGCATTCATGCTCGAAGGTTGCGAGTTCCCTCGACCACGAGTATTCGTAGAAAAGGAAAGAGGCGGGCCTTTCGACCCGCCCCTCCCCTGTCTTTGAGCAGCTTCTCCTTAGCTATTGCTCTGTGACACAACCCAACTCAGTTGCTCTTCGTCTGAGAGACAACCTCGTTCAACTTGAAGATTGGTAGGAACATCGCGATCACGATTCCGCCGACGATTACGCCGAGGAAAACAATCAAAAGGGGTTCAATCAGCGACGTGAGTGCGTCCAGCATCGCTTCAATTTCTTCGTCCCAGAAATCGGCCATTTTCTCCAGCATGGTGTCGATCTTGCCGGTGGCTTCCCCCGCCGCGACCATGCGCAGAAGCATGGGCGGGAAAATGGTCTTACGTGACAGTGCGACGGAAAGGGTGTCGCCCTTCTCCACGTCGGCGCCGACTTCTTTGATGCTGGTTTCGACAACGTGATTGCCGGACGAACCGCCCACGATGTCGATCACTTCGAGGATCGGGACACCGCTGCGGATCAATTGCGCGAAAGTACGCGCAAAGCGGGACATGCAAATCTTATGAACAAGCGGCCCGAAAACCGGGAGCTTGAGTTTCCAACGATCCCAAAGCTGTTTTCCGCGGGTCGAGCGCAAAAAAGTGCGCACGCCGAAAATCGCGCCCCCAATACCGAGGATCAGGAAGTACCATTGCCCACGAATAAAATCACTGACATCAATCAGAAATTGTGTGGGCGCCGGAAGCTTGGCGCCGAAGTCGGCGAAGATTTCGCCAAAGATCGGGACAACTCGCACGATCAAGAACGTGGTAATGGCGATGGCTATGCAGACGACAATGACTGGATAAGTCATCGCCGATTTGACTTTCTTGCGCAGTCGGGCACTGGCTTCGAGGAAGCCGGCGAGACGATCAAGAATTTCGGCGAGCAAACCGCCATGTTCACCAGCTTTTACCATGCTGATAAAAAGCCGATTGAAGACACGTGGATGCTTGGCTAACGATTCATGGAAAGTTTCGCCACCTTGGACTCGCGCGGTAACGTCGCTAACGACGGCACGCAGCGCGCGCTGCCGTTTCGGATCAGCCTGTTCGTACAAAGCGGTCAGGGCTTGAACCAGGGAAATACCGGCTTCGATCATGGTCGAGAGCTGCCGGGTAAAGAGAACGAGATCGGTCTCTTTCACAGTCGTGGACTTCCGGCGCGATTGGCTGGCAGTCGCTTTTCGCTGCAGAGAAAGCACCATCAGACCGCGACTCATCAGACTGGTCACGGCGTTGTCTTCGTTGAGAGCTTCCTGGACACCGGAAACGATGCGTCCAGCGGCGTCACGCGCTTGGTAGGAGAATGTGATCATAAGATAGGTGGTTATAGAAATCGTAGCAGCTACAGTGCCAGTGAAGCCCCCGCTTCCTCTCTTAAATTCTGCTCAGTCACAAATACAAGTGATTAGAAACTAGGTGTTTAGATAATGGAATTTTGCCGTGTTTCCGCCGCCTTTGCCATCTGGTATACCTACGATCCGACCGTCAAGGCGGATCTCTTTTCCACTGCCTTTGCAGCAAGAAACGAGCTTACCGTTGTCGACCCAATCGTTTTACCCAATCCCTATCGCACCGAACTCGATTCGCTCGGACGCATCGCGAATATCATCGTCACAAATGCGAACCATTTGCGCGACACACAGAATTTTTCCTACTCCGCTTCCATTTTTGCCCCCTCTGAGTTAAACGCAGAATTAACCCATAATCAGGCGCTCTCCGACGGTCTTCAGGTCGGACCGTTCCGAGCCATCAAAATCGATGGCGCCGCGGATGGCGAATTCGCACTTTATCATCCCGATGATAGCGGCGCACTGATCGTTGGCGATGCGCTCATCAATTTTGAACCTCATGGCTTCGATCTTTTGCCTCGAAAATATTGCACTGACCAAAAGCGAATGATCCGCTCGTTACGCCGCCTTTTGGATCTCGATTTCAACCGCATTTTCTTTGCGCATGGAAATCCCATCGTGACTCGTGCCCATGAGCGGCTCGCGTCGTTACTTCCTTCATGAACGGGCGAGAAGCGCTACCCAATTTCGCAGTCGCTCAAACTCGCGGCGGCGCGCTCGCACGCTTCCTTCGGCTGATCCGGTTTTCCCATACGATTTTTGCACTGCCTTTTGCTCTTGCGGCGCTGGTTGTGGCGGCCAATGGGCGGCCCAGCCTCAGGATCGTGCTGTTGGTGTTGGCATGCATGGTCACTGCTCGAACGGCGGCAATGCTCTTCAATCGTTTGGTCGATTGGGAAATCGATCAGCGCAACCCGAGAACCGCGAACCGGCATCTTCTCGCGATCAAGCCCGTGGTGTTGATTTCGCTCGTTCTTAGTAGTGCGTTGTTTGTTCTCTTTGCCGCAAACATCAATCGCCTCACTTTCGCGCTTTCGCCCGTGGCGCTCAGCATCATTTTCTTCTACTCGCTCACCAAACATTTCACCGACGCGACACATTTCTTTCTCGGCGTGGCGCTGGGTGTTGCGCCGATCGCCGCCTGGATCGCGCAAACTGGTCGCATAGAATTACCACCGCTGATCCTTGCCTGCGGCGTTGTCTGCTGGGTCAGCGGGTTTGATTTGATTTACGCGACGCAAGATTACGATTTCGATCGCCAAGAGGGCTTGCACTCGCTCGTCGTTCGGCTCGGTCTCGCCGCTACCCTCCGGCTTGCGCAGTTTCTTCATCTTGTAATGCTGATGGCGCTGATTGGTTTCGGGATGACCGCGAAGCTCGGTCCACTCTACTTCGCCACGATGGTTCCAATCGCAGCAACGCTTATCTACGAGCACCGCAGCGCTCGCGCGCTCGACAATGTTGCTTCGATAAACCGCGCCTTCTTCAATTCGAATGCGTTCGTGAGTGCGGTGTTTCTCGCAGCCGTCTGCATCGATCGCCTGCTGTAGCCGCGGTGGTCGGCCGCGGCTACAAGGTGATCACATCGCGTTCAGCATCGCGACGCGTGACACGTGTCGTCCGCCTTCGAAGTCTGTCGTCAACCACGTCCGCACAATCTCCAGCGCGAGACTTTCTTCGATCAATCGTTCACCGAGCGAAAGCACGTTGGCGTCGTTGTGCCGACGCGAGAGGCGCGCGCTTTCCAAACTCCAGCAGAGTGCGCAACGCACGCCATGCGCTTTGTTCGCCACCATCGCTTCGCCGTTCCCCGAGCCGCCGAAGACGATTCCACGGTCGCACTCCCCTCGCGCGACTGCTTCCGCCGCCGGCCGAATGAACAATGGATAATCTACCGGCGGATCCGCTGCAAAAGTCCCAACATCTTTCACATCATGTCTCAGTTCGCCGAGCAAAGCTTTCACCTTTTCCTTCAATTTGAAACCAGCGTGATCGGATCCGAGCGAAATCTTCATCGCGCTGTTTAAGCGGATTTTTCGCTGCCATGCAACCGCGCGAGCTGTTCCCAGATTTCGCGTTCGCGTTCAGTTAATTTTTTCGGGAGCGCAATTTGCACTACCACGTACAGGTCGCCGCGTTGACCGGAAACACTGGGCAGACCACGCTCGCGCAGACGAAATCGTTGCCCGCCTTGCGTCCCCGGCGGCAATTTCAGACGCGCATTCCCTTCCAAAGTCGGTACAATCAGCTGATCGCCTAACACCGCCTGCCACGGAGCGATTTTCACCTCATGCACGAGATCGCTACCCTCCACCGAAAAATCCGGGTGCCGCGCCAGTCGCACGCGCAAGAACA
>DATELT010000106.1:0-5751 GCA_035276245.1 Chthoniobacterales bacterium | reverse complement strand
CCGCGGATTGAAAGCTAGTGGATCGCACAGTCCCTGCGCGATATTCAAATCGACATCGCGCGACGGAGCGCTCGATCCACCGAGGTGCCCACGCGCACTGAATCCGGGTAGCGCACGCGTCTCGCGTGCTGGTTTCGGCATCGCGCCGAAACCATCTTCCCCGTTTCGAAAAGTCCGCGATAACTAGACGTCATCGGTCCGAGCCGGACTGTCTCGCGTGCGCTACCCAGAATAGAACGCGCCAGACGCATTCTTACTGCACGCACTCTTCCAACGCCTCCGATTCGCCACGCAGAAATGCGAGAGCTTCGCCGGCGAAATGAAGGGAACCCGTGATCAGGATTCGGTCCGTTCCTTGGTTCGCGGCATCGATGGAATTAGCGACGGTTGGAGTGATGGAGTGGGGAAGTGATGGAGCCGTGATGCCGATAACTTCCGCCAGGTCATTTGGCGCCATCGCGCGTTCACTGCGGATTCGCGGCAGCAGAATTTTTTGCGCGATTGATGCGAGCGCCTGAATGATTCCGTGCACATTCTTGTCGCGTAGGGTGGCAAGGATAATGATGGCGTGGTCGCTGCCAAATTCCTCGCGCCAGGTCTGCGCCAGAACTTTTGCAGCTGCGGGATTGTGCGCACCATCGATCACGATTTTGTCATTCCAGATTTGGAACCGCGCGGGCCATTCGACTGATTCAAAACCTCGCGCAACCGCGTCATCCGAAATCGAGACGTTCGCTGCTTGCACCGCAGCCAGGGCGACAGCTGCGTTTATCTTCTGATGCTCGCCGCGTAATGCGATCTTCGACTTTGTCCAAGTCTCGTTAACAAATTGTAGCGATGCGCCACATGCCTCAGCGCGCTGCCTAATGACGGACTCGGCATCCGGTCGTTGCGGCGCAGAAATAACCGGGGTGGCTGCCTTAATGATTCCCGCTTTTTCCCGGGCAATCTCGGCAATGGAATGCCCCAGCCATTTCTCGTGATCGAGATCAATCGGCGTGATGGCGCTGACCGACGATTGCACCGCATTTGTGGCATCGAGTCGCCCGCCCATCCCGGTTTCGAGAATGACAACCTCACACTGCCTTTGCTGAAAATGTTTCAGCGCAAGGGCAGTTACGATCTCAAAAAATGTAGGATGCGGCTCCCAATCGCGGATGCATTCGCGAATTTCAGTGAGGCCGCGCGCGACATTATCTTCTGAAATCATTTCGCCGTTTACCCGAATCCGCTCGCGAAAGCTGACGAGGTGAGGGGAGGTAAACAGACCGGAGTCATAACCGGCGGCGCGACAGACCGCGTCGATCAAAGCGCAGACGGAACCCTTTCCGTTGGTGCCGGCGACATGAATGACGGTAGACTCGCTGAGCAGCGGGAGGGCGAAGCTCTGCGAAGCGACGAGTGCGTTAGGAGGAGCCGACCTGGAGAGACGGTCTTGCAAAGGTCGACCCTCCACAACAGCGAGCGCCACTAACAATCGCTCGATGTTTTCCAGGCCGAGCTTGATTCCGAATCGTTGGGTGGCGTAGAGCCACGCCAGCGCTTCGCGGTAATTCACGCTGACGCCGGCCCGAGGAAGCGCAGGAACTCTGCAATTTTCGGCCGCAATTTTCTTCGATGCACGATCTGATCGATCAAACCATGTTCTTCGAGAAACTCGGCTGTTTGAAATCCTTTGGGCAAATCCTGGTGAGTCGTTTCTTTGATCACGCGCGGTCCCGCAAATCCGATCATGCTTTTCGGCTCGGCCATGATGATGTCCCCTAGTGAGGCATAACTCGCCATGACGCCGGCCGTGGTCGGATTCGTGAGAACAGAAATGTAAGGCAGTCGCGCTTCGGCGTGACGGGCAAGGGCACCGCTGGTCTTTGCCATCTGCATGAGACTGAGCATGCCTTCGTACATGCGCGCGCCACCGGAAGCAGAGATGATGATGATGGGAATGCGCTCAGCCGTTGCGTACTCGATAGCACGGGTGATGCGTTCGCCTACGACTGAACCCATGGTAGCAGCGAGGAAGGCAAAATCCATCACCGCAATCGCCACCCGGATTCCTTCAAGCGTCCCATAGCCACTCAAGACCGCGTCGATCAGTCCCGTCGATTCCTGGTATTTCTTCAGCCGATCTTTGTAGGTTGCCATTCCTTGAAATCTGAGCGCGTCGACCGAATGCAAACTGGCATCCATTTCCACGAAGCTGCCGGGATCGAGAAGACTTTCGATCCGCTCACTCGCAGACTGTGGAAAATGGTAATCGCAATGTGGGCAAATCCGCTGGTTTTCGGTTAACTCGATTTCGTGAACGACTTCATCACAGCCGGGACACTTCTGGAAAAGTCCTTGTGGAATTTCGCGCTTTTTGCGGCCCTGGATCTTGATGGCGGGTTTTTTAAAAATGGCCATGGCGTTATGCGCGCGCGGCGGTGACGGCGTAAATCGAGTGCGCGCCCGCTTCGCGCAAGACTCGCGCGCATTCGCTCAACGTCGAACCGGTGGTTAGGATATCGTCCACGAGAAGTACCCGCAATCCTCGCATGTCGATCCTTTTTCGTAAACGGAAGGCACCCCGTAAATTTTCCATGCGATCAATTCGATCAAAGGCGGTTTGTGTGGTGGTGTAGCGGATGCGTTCGAGTGCGCGACTGAGCGAAAGATTTATTTTTTGCCTCAAAATTTTTGCGAGCAGCTCGGCCTGGTTGAACCCGCGCTCGCGAAGCCGGGCAGGATGAAGTGGAACCGGAACGATGCAATCGAAATTTCGATGGCGCAGCCGGTCGTCCTTCATCGCATCCAGCAACCAGGCCGCAACCGGATGTCGAAGATGCAACTCGCGATTGTATTTGAATTGCAAAATGACAAAACGAACCACACCGCGACTGCGATAAGCGGAGACGGCCGCATCGAAAGCAAGGGCGCGATGTGCGCAGTTGGCGCAGGTAAACTGGGCGTCGATCGCTCCTGAAAAGGGCTCTGAACATTTTGCGCAAAAGGGAGCGACAATGCGTTGCGCTTTATCGAGGCAATCCTGGCAAACGTAATCGCTCCCCCTTACCGGAGCGTGGCACACGGCACACAAGGCCGGATAAAAAAGCGACTCGACCGCCAGCAGCGACTCAAGTGTGCGATCGATCCGCATAACGCAGCCAGACAATCATCAACACCCAGGTAATCAATCCCAAAGCAAGCGGCAATAAGCCGGTGAGCAAATTCGTTCCCAACCAGGGCAACAACACGTTTGGCCGCCTGGTCAGTTTTCCAGCGACGCCGGCGATCAATATCCAGCCCGAGTGCAGGCCGATTGGAAGAAAAAGCGAACGAGTGCGCAGGCGCGCGTCGGCCAGAATCCAACCGATCAGAAATAACGTGGCGAAGAGGGTGAGCACCATCATAGGTTCGGTAAACTGCGCGAACGAGTTTGCGATGGAACGAAATCCCGAAAACCAAGTGACAACCTCAGTGGTGTTGGGAGGCGCTTTCAGAAAATGAAGGCTCGCGAAAAACGCTGAGGTGGTAAGCGTCGCCAGAATTGGTCGCAGATCGCGCAGAAGAGCCCCGAGAAGCAGACCACGAAAAAGAAGTTCTTCGATCAACGGAACCGCGATGCTCGCGCCGACCACGCCAACGAGCGAGCTCCATGGCAGCACAGTTTTTAGAATAAAAATCTTGGTGGCGATCAGAAGGATTGCGCAAATCAAAAGTGGAAGGCTGGCCAACAGAAATCCGGCGATTCCATCACGCACGGCATGTCGATTTCTCTCCAATTTTAGATCCCGGAGAGAATGAATTCGAAGTAAGCGTAACAACGGCCAAAGAAATGCAACTGCACAAATCAGGAGCGCGCGATGAAAAAAATCCTCGAAATCGAATTTTGCAAAAAAGGGCGAGACGCGGCGGGCACTCCAGAAAAGGGGAGGGGCAAGTAGCGCGCCGCCGATTACGACCGCGAAAAAATAAGCGAACAGTTTGGCGGCATCTTTCAAGGGCGCTAATCTAAGGACGCGAAGTCATGCCGCGTCAACATGTATGGAAGGAACGGGAAGAAGACGGGGTGAGACGCGAAGTGCGAGCATCGCGTTTCGGCGGAATCTGGCGTTTGCAATCGAAACGCGCAGATGAGGACTCTTGGACCTATTACGATCGACCATTGGCTGCTGATTTGCTGGCATTGGAGGAAATAATCGAGAAAAAATATCGCCGGCGGCGCGCGACGGTGGAGGAGCTATTATCGGTGCGGGAAATGGTGCGGGAAATACAGAGATGAATAGAGCGTTCACCGCAATGAATCTCTCCAAAGCTTGAAACGATGAAGAAAATCCGTCTCGATCAGGTCCTTGTTAATCGCGCGCTTTATCCGAGCCGCGAACAGGCACAACGCGCGGTGATGGCGGGCGAGGTCCGAATCGGCGAGCAAGTGGCGCAAAAACCATCGGTGTTGATCGATCCCGAGGCTCTCATCGCAACCGCCGGGAGTCCTCGATATGTCGGACGCGGCGGATTAAAACTGGAAGGGGCGCTGGATTTTTTCGGGATCGACGTCCGCAACCAGATCGCAGTCGACATCGGCGCCTCTACCGGCGGGTTTACCGATTGCCTTTTGCAGCGCGGCGCATGCAAAGTGTATGCAATCGACGTTGGCCATGGCCAACTGGCTTGGAAAATTCGTAATGACCCGCGCGTGACCGTTTTGGAGAAAACAAATGCTCGCACGATCACACCTTCGCAAATTGATGAAGTTGCGAATATTTGTGTGATCGATGTTTCATTTATTTCTCTAACTTTGATATTGCCGAATGCATTTCAGTTGGTAGGTGCGAGCGGAATCGTGCTGGCCCTAATCAAACCACAGTTCGAGTTGGAGCGGGCCGAAGTCGGCCGCGGCGGAATCGTGCGCGACTCCTCGCTGCACGAAAAAGCGAAGCGCAAGATCGCGTCGTTTATTGAAGGCAGAGGAAATACGGTCGTTGGAATTTCGCCATCATCGATTGCAGGAACCGATGGTAACCAGGAATTTTTTATATGCGCACGAAAACCATCGGCTTAATCGCGCACGTGGAAAAACCGGGCGTGGCAAGCTTGGCGCGGGATGTCATTCGCGAATTTACCGCGCGTTCGGACCCAGTAATTGTCGAAAACGAGACCGCCAAAATCGCGAAAGCGAAGCCTGGCGGCACTATTACAGAGGTGGCAAAACGCTCGGATCTGATCGTGGTCCTCGGTGGTGACGGAACGATTTTGAACGTCGTCACCATGGCGGGGAAAAACCTGAAACCCATCTTTGGCATCAACGTCGGTTCCCTTGGATTTTTGACGTGTGTGAATTCCTCAGCGTACCGCGAAGCAGTGGATGCCATCGCGAGCGGCCGCATTTCTTACAGCAAACGATCGCTCTTATCGGTCGAGCTGCGAACAAACAAGCGCGCCCTTTCAAGGGTTCATGCCTTGAATGACGCCGTCATCAGCCGCGGCGATCTCTCGCGTTTGATCAAGCTGGACGCAAAAGTGAACGGAGAGGCCTTGACGGAATTTAACGCCGACGGATTAATCATCGCGACGCCAACCGGTTCGACGGCTTACTCGCTCTCCGCCGGCGGTCCCATCCTGTCGCCGGAATCGGGCGTCTTCGTTATCACGCCAATTTGCCCGCACGTCCTTACCAATCGGTCGATCATCATCAGCGATTCATCTGTTGTCGAAATCTTGCCCGGGAGCACAGAGTATCCTTGTTTCCTGAGCGTGGATGGTCGCGAACCA
>DATELT010000105.1:0-2968 GCA_035276245.1 Chthoniobacterales bacterium | reverse complement strand
TCGTTGATCGCATCGGCGGGAAAGCCGGCATCCTGATCGCTGCCATCGGCGCGGCCGCAGCCAACATTATCCTCGGCGTCATCACCTGGCTCGTGCTAACGAAACGTACGAGCGTGGCGCTGTTCTGGCCGTTTGTCGTCTGTTACGCGATTAACATGTATTTCCAAAGCTACGGCGCGGTCTCGATCATCAAGGTGAAGGCGAACTGGTTTCATGTGCGCGAACGCGGCGTCTTCGGCGCAATTTTCGGCACACTCATTTCCTTCGGCGTTTACTTCGCTTTCGAATGGGGACCGGCGGTCGTTGACATGACAAAGGTTCATCCGTCGGCGAATGCCGGCTGGCTCGCGCACACGTTGCACGATCTGTTCGTTCGGCCTGGACAGACAATCGACGCGACCTGGGCGGTTTTCTTCATGCCGGCGGCGATCCTGATCGCGTGGGCGATTGTCGATCTTTGGTTGATTCGCGAAACCCCGGAGCATGCCGGTTTTCCTTATCTCGAAACGCACGATGCCTCACATGGCCTGATGCACGAGACCTACACGACGCTCGATTTGCTGAAGAAAGTTTTTCTGAATCCGTTGATGCTCATGCTCGGCGGCGTGGAATTGACTGCCGGAGTTTTGCGAAACGGCATCATGCAATGGTACACCATCTTCGCGCACCAAGTGCCCCAGCCCGGCGCTGAAGGCATCATTCAACAATGGGGCCTTCTGCTCTGTTTGTTCGGCATCACCGGTGGCTTCGCCGGTGGTCTCATCTCCGACAAATTTTTTCAATCGCGACGTGGTCCACCAACCGCAATTTTCTGCGCATCAATGCTCATGCTCGCGGCTGTGATGGCGATGACGTTGTTTTCCCGACCGTTCATTGTCGGCGTCGCCGCGTTGTTTATCGTCGCTGCCGTCACTGGTGTGCACTCTCTAATGTCCGGCACCGCGGCAGCGGATTTCGGCGGCCGCAAAGCAACGGCGACCTGTTCCGGCGTCGTTGACGGTTGCGTTTATCTTGGCAGCAGCGTTCAATCCGTCAGCGTCGGCTATCTGGTCGGACTTAGCTGGCTGTGGTGGCCGATTTTTCTCATGCCCTTTGCCCTTGCCGGGGGGATGGTCTCCGCGAAAATCTGGCATGAGCTGCCGGCCGCGACGCGAAAGTTCATCGCAGAACAACCAAGCCCGGCCAAAGCATAGCAATCAGAGCAGCGTCAATTGCTCTCGCGGTCTTCGAAAATGCTCCGTCGATAACTCCGGCCGCGGACCAATTCCTACTTTGCGGCAACTCATCTGAAATAATGCCGCAATTTGCTCTGCCAAGATTCCTTCGCCTTTTATTCGTGTGCCCCAACGAGGATCGCTCAACCTGTCGCCTCCACGAATCGCACGGATTCGCGAGAGAATTTTATCTTTTCGTTCGGGAAAATGTTCGTCGAGCCAGCGCTCGAACAACGGTGCCACGGCGAAAGGCAATCGCATGATGGTATAACCCGCCCATTGCGCACCGGCATCTGCGCACGCTGCCAGAATCTTTGGCATGTCGTGATCGGTTAGACCCGGAATTATTGGTGCGACCATCACCCCGACCGGAATGCCGGCGGCACGCAGTTGGCGGACCGCGTCCAATCGTGCCTCGGGCGGCGAGGTTCGCGGCTCCAACACCCGCTGCAGCTTTTCATCCAATGAAGTAATCGAGATGTTGACGGCGGTACAAGAAAATTCCGCCAATTCGCTCAACAAATCGGCGTCGCGCGTTACCAATCGATTCTTTGTGATGATACCAACCGGGTTTCGAAACTTTGCCAGCACTCTCAAGCATGCGCGTGTGATCTCCAGTTTGCGTTCGATCGGTTGATACGGGTCCGTCACGCCACTGATCGCGATCACCTGCGGTCGCCACTTTCGCGAAGACAATTCGGCTTCCAGCAATTTCGGCGCGTCCATTTTGACCATGATGCGAGATTCGAAATCGGTACCTGCGGAGAAGCCGAGATATTCGTGGGTCGGCCTGGCGTAGCAATAAACGCAACCATGCTCGCAGCCACGATACGGGTTGACGCTGGTCTCGAACCCGACATCGGGACTGTTGTTGCGGGCTATGATTGATTGCGAGCCGTCGCGATAATAGATCGTCTTTCGCGGGCGCGAATCTTCATCGATTTCATCATGAGGATCCTCTTCGAAATGGAGCGCGTCGAACCGATTCGCAGGATTGATCGAAGCACCCCTCACATGAAATTCGCGCGGATGGACAGTTCGCGCGGCGGTTGGAATTTCCCTGACGTTCTGCCAGAGCTTTCTCGCATTCGGGGGCTTTCTCATTGAAATATGTTCACCTGAACGTCTGAACCTGTCCAGAAGGAAATTAGACGGGGATGCAGGCCCAATTAACCAAATTGTAAACCGCGGTCATCGGCCGCGCGCCCTTCAAGATTTCGGACTTTGCCCATCATTTTTGCCGTGGCCATCGACCGCTGCTACAACATCGCTTCACGCGTCTTGCTCAACGAATTCTCAATGGCACAATTCTCCAAACCAAAAAAATCGGAGGGGTGGTCGAGTGGTTGATGGCTCCGGTCTTGAAAACCGGCAGAGTGAAAACTCTCGTGGGTTCGAATCCCACCCCCTCCGTTTCGAATGTCGACCAACCGGCTCCGAGTCGTCGGTTCCCAAGTTTGTATTGCCTTCGCCGATCGCTCTGACTAAAACGCCACCCAACCTACCCGGGGCGAATCAATACCAACGCTTACTTCAGGATCTACCCGGTGTGAAAATTCAGGCTCTCAAACTCGCTCTTCTCGTTGCAGGATTAACGCTCGTTTCGCGTTTCGCTTTTGCCGAGGCGACTGCAACCAACCTGGCCAATCTCTCGGCTCGCACCGCCGTAGGCACGGGAGACAATGTTGGGATCACCGGATTCATCGTCCGAGGCGATTCCGGAGATACCAAGCGCATCGTCATCCGCGGGCTCG
>DATELT010000104.1:0-2724 GCA_035276245.1 Chthoniobacterales bacterium | reverse complement strand
CGTCAGGAACGCCTACATGGAAGAGCCACCGTTAATCGCAGAATGGGACCAGCTCACAAATGCGATCAACGTGATCGTCGTCCCGTTTTTTATCGCTGATGGCTTGCACAGCTACGAAGACATTCCGAAATTGCTCGGCATCGAGTGCATTGGCATGGACGTCTTCGGCAAAAAACCACACCGGGTCCGGGGACGTTCCCTCTATTACGCCAGGGCGATTGGCACAGATCCGAGATTTGCTGATATCATCGTTGAGCAGACGCTAAATACGCGTAACGTGACCCATGCCGGCTAAGAGAATAGTGAAGTCCTCTCGGACGCCGGACAAAGCGGTGCGGCGTGATCGCAGAAGCCGCGCGCTCCAGGAAATCGGCGCCACTATTATCGCCGGCGGCAAAGGACCAACCGTTGTCGAGGAAATTGCTGAACTAGTGCAGCGCACCTGCAAATATCGCTGGGTCGGCGTTTACAGAATCAAGCGGGATGATTTCGTGATTGAAGCTGCCACCAATAAAATGAAACCGGCCTGCCCACGCTTTCCGGTAACACAAGGCCTGAGTGCAAAAGCGGCAGAAGAACGGCGCACGGTAACTGTACCCGACGTCCACAAAGAACCGTGTTTTTTGCCAAATTTCTGGTCCACAAAATCGGAAATTATCGTCCCGATCATCGATGATGAACACGATCGGGTTCTGGGCGTAATCAACGTGGAAAGCGCGAAGGCCAACGCCTTCGGCAAATCGGATCGCGATTTTCTCGAAGGTGTCGCGCGGATTATCTGGCGCGCTCTTCGGTGAAGGAATTCGGGCAGCTGCTCGAGTCGCTGCTGGCGGAAAAAGCCTCCCGGATTGGGCAGTTGGAAATCTCGGCGTCTGCCGGAGGCTTTGTCTTACGTCATCGCGATGACGTTGGGGGAGACGATGTGAAGGCCCGCGAAATCGAAGACGTATCCGAGATCGCGAAGTTTGACGATTCAGGAAATTACCGCCCGCTAAAGACGGCACCGAATCTGCGACATGGCTGGAAAATTGTTGCCAACAATTCTGCGGAGCTTGAACAGGCGATTGATGCGATTTATCCCGGCAGACTTGCCGTTCTACACGCGCTCGAATCGGGCGAACTCGTCACGACTTCGTTACGCGAAACATTAAGTCGTCAAAGCGGCATGTACCGTGTCGCCGCTAAAATTTCGGACCAGCAACTGGACGACCTCGTTGGCGATTTTTGCCGTTCTGATGGCGGATGTTTGCGCACGATCTTGTGGAAGAAGGATGACGAGGAGACGGTCCCCTCGACTAAGTTACCACGAGAAAAATTTGATCCTGCCCACGACCAAACGGGAAGAGGTGAAAAGTGTATTCCCCTTCTCTGTCAGGAAGCATGCAATCTTTTGGTGGCCGCGTGTCGCGAGAAAGTGAAAGGGAGGGCGTAGCGCTTTGGGGCACGACAGCGCGTTGTCCCTCGAATCAATGACTAGCGGACTGTAGCGCGGTCTATGACCGCCGAACACAAAAAACGCGGGCTGATAGAGCGCCCCACCACGCCTGATTTGCGACGATCATTGACCGCCGCTACAGCAGAAAATGATTCTTCGTGCGCGCGCCGTAGTCACGATGGACGGCCCGCCGATCGAAAACGGCGCGGTGCGAGTGCACGGGGAACGGATCATTGACGTCGGGAGATTTTCGGACCTCGCCGGCACGGACGAAATCGTCGACCTCGGTGACCACATTCTCTTGCCGGGATTAATCAACGCCCATTGCCATCTTGATTACACCTGCTTGCGCGGCAAGATTCCTACGTCGCAATCGTTCACCGATTGGATTCGCGCTATCAATGCGGAAAAAGCCAAGCTTTCGGCCGAAGACTACGTCGCTTCGATCAACCAAGGTCTTGCAGAAGCGAAACAATTTGGAACAACCACCATGGCGAATCTGACGGCGTTCCCGGAATTGATCGCACAAATCCAAAACCCGATTAGGACCTGGTGGTTTGCAGAATTGATCGACGTCCGACGGCGGCTGGAAAACTCGACTGCTTTCAGCAGTCAGGTTCCTGGAAAAAACGAAATTGTTGATCGCGCCCTTAGAAGTCTAAAAACCACAGATTGCGTCGGGCTTGCGCCGCATGCGCCGTTCACAGCCTCGGCCAACCTGTACCGATCCTGTGCGGACATCGCGGAACGCGACAATTTCCTGCTCACGACGCACCTCGCGGAATCGCGCGAAGAAATGCAAATGTTCCGCGATGCTAACGGACCCCTTTACGACTTTCTAAAAGAGATCGGGCGCGACATGAGCGACTGCGGCGGGAGAACGCCGTTGTCGCATTTTGCAAAACTCACCCACACTTCGACCGCGCAAGACTGGATTGTCGCGCATCTGAACGAGGTTACTGAAACGGATTTCGATTTGCTACGAAAAAGGAAGTTCTCAATCGTGCATTGCCCGCGCAGCCACGCTTATTTCGCGCATAGCGAGTTCCAATTCGAAAGGTTGCGCGCGCTCGGTTTCGACATTTGTCTCGGGACGGATAGCCTCGCCAGTAATGACGACCTCAACCTATTCGCAGAAATGCGAAAGTTCCAGGATCGATTTCGTTTTGAACCGTCAAAAGTCTTGGAAATGGTGACGGTAAATCCGGCGCGAGCCTTAAAACAACTCGACCAGCTCGGAAAAATTCGGCGCAGTTTTCTGGCAGATATGATTGCTCTACCATTTACAA
>DATELT010000103.1:0-2497 GCA_035276245.1 Chthoniobacterales bacterium | reverse complement strand
CGGGGTGATGAATTCCGCCGCGTCCGCAGTCATGACAACGAAGACGTTGTGATGCTGCTTTACGAGCAGACTTGCCAGTTCCGCCGATTTGTACGCCGCGATTGATCCGGTGACACCGAGGACGACCGATTTTTGATTCCTGCTTTTGGATTTTGGATTGGCTGGCATGGTGAAGTCTACGCTGACAATATCTCGTCATCCCGAGCGAAGTCGAGAGATCCCCCTGCGTAGCCTTATGGTACCGCTCCCATGATTATTTTGTCATTTCGAGCGTAGTCGAGGCATCTCTAGATATTGTTTGAGAGATCTTCGCTTCGCTCAGGATGACATGCATTCAAAGTTTCACCGCAAAATCAAGCGCCGGCTCAAAATTCGTTCCGCTCCCATGATCTGACGAAATTTCTGGAGATCTTCCTCCATCGATTTGCTGATGATGGTGTAACGGTAATCACGCCAGTGTTGCATCTCGCGCGCGGCCGTTTTCAAACGCGATTGGATTTCTGACGCCGTTTCGGTCCGGCGTTTGGTCAAGCGCCGGCGTAATTCCTCGAGATCAGGCGGCATGATAAAAACATCGGCCAGCGATTCGCGCACGAACGAATCGTCACAATTGCGAATGGCAGCGGCACCCTGGGTATCGATATCGATCAAGACGTCCACGCCCTTTTTCAGATTTTCGATCAACGGTTGTCGGAGCGTTCCGTAGTGATGTTGATGTACTTTGGCGTATTCAAGAAACTCGCCCGCTTTTACTCGCGCCAGAAAATCTGTCTCGGAAAGAAAGCAATAATCTTCGCCGTCGATTTCGCCGGTGCGGGGCGGTCGAGTAGTGCAGGAAACGGAGTAAACAAAATCGGGCGTTTGCCGGAGCGCATCACACAAGGTGGTTTTACCCGCACCCGATGGCGCAGAGACGACGAACAAGATTCCGTAGCGTGAGAATTTGTTACTCAAGGTTTTGCACCTGCTCGCGAATCTTCTCCAGCTCGGTCTTGCACGCTACCACACGCTGTGCGATTTCGGCGTCGTTGGCTTTCGCCCCCAAAGTGTTGAACTCCCGGAAAATTTCCTGAACGATAAATTCAAGCGTCCGGCCGACTGGTTCGTCTTTGTGCAAATGATGTCCAAACTGCGCCAGATGGCTTTCGAGCCGCGTCAGTTCTTCCGAAATATCGGAGCGATCGACGAAAAGAAAAACCTCCTTTGCCAGGCGTTCGTCGTCCATTCCAACCACCAGACCAGTCTTTTCGATTCGGTCGGTCAGAGCCTCGCGAAATTTTTTCACGACGGCGGGATGAAGCGCGCGGATTTCCTTGAGTAATCGCCGGATTGTCTGTGAACGGCGAATCAAATCTTTGGCCAGATGTTTGCCTTCGCGCTCGCGCATTTTGATCAGATCGTTTAGCGCGGACTCAAGAGCGCGCTCGACTGCGGGCCAGGCGCGGTCGACCTCAATCACTTCCTCGGGCGGGCGCATCACTCCGGGTGCCTGCAAAATCGTATCGATGGTGATCTGACCGGGTGCGCCCAATTTTTTCTGCAACGCGCGCATCGCGTCGTGATAAGAACGCGCCAACTTTACATCGAGTGCCAGATGTCGAGCTCCATCCGCTGTGGCATGATGCGTCACCAAAACGTTGGTGCGGCCGCGCGAAATGCGAGCGTTGATGGCCTGACGAATCCGCGTCTCGAGTTCGAGCAGATCACGCGGCAGGTTGAGAACAATTTCGCTTTGTTTCCGATTCACCGTGTTCAACTCCACGCTCAGTTTGACGCCGCCGCAATCCGCTTCTCCGCGGCCGTAACCAGTCATGCTGCGCATCGGGGTATTCTTTGCGTCATTCCTTACGAAGTCGAGGAATCCCGAGATGAAATTTTAAAAGCGTCCCATGTCGCGTCTTCCGGGCTGGCGTTCGGCTTAAGATGACGACAAAAGATATCTCGCCGCCATCGCGACGTCCTTGTCGCCGCGACCGGAACAATTCATCACGACAATTTGATCGTCGGACATTTTCGGCGCGACCTTCGCGATATGCGCGACAGCATGCGCAGTTTCGAGCGCGGGAATGATTCCTTCGGTTTCCGATAGCAATTTGAAACCGACGAGCGCCTCGTCGTCTGTGGCGAAATCGTATTCAACGCGGCCGATCTCGCGCAGATAACTGTGTTCGGGACCGACCGCAGCGTAGTCAAGTCCGGCGGAAACGGAATGGGTCAGCTCGATCTGGCCATCTTCGTTTGCGAGCAGGAAAGTTTTTGTTCCTTGGAGGACACCGAGCCTGCCGCCTTGGAATCGGGCCGCATGTTTGCCAGAGTGAATTCCTTCGCCGCCGGCTTCGACCCCAGTCATCCGTACGCTCGCATCATTTAGAAACGGATGGAACAAACCGATGGCATTGCTGCCGCCGCCGACGCAGGCGACAAGAAGATCGGGCAGTCGCTTTTCCTGTTCTAGAATCTGCCCCTTTGTTTCCTCGCCAATCACACGCTGAAAATC
>DATELT010000102.1:0-7864 GCA_035276245.1 Chthoniobacterales bacterium | reverse complement strand
CGTTTTGCCCGCTGCTTGCAGCGCACGTTTCGTTAGTCGCAGAGAATGGTCTCCGCCTTGCACTAAATGGAGCGAATTCGTCGCCGTCATCTGTTTGCGGACTTCGTCGAGCAGATCGAGCGGGCAAAGCGGATCATGGGTTCCCTGAACGAAGAGAACCTGCGTTTGCAACTCGCGCAAAACCTTGTCGCGTAATTTTGTCCGATCCCCGCCACCGCAGAGCGGATAGCCGAGGCAAATCACGCCCGCGACTTTTTCCGCGAGCGATACATGACAACCAATTCGGCCGCCCATGCTTTTGCCGATCAAAAATATTGTGCCGGATGTTTTCTCACGTAATTGCGCGAGAGCTCGACGATGGGCGGCAATGAGTTGCGGCGGCGGATCGGGCCGCTTTCGGCCCTCTCGCATATAATCGTAATCAAATAGCGTGACCGCACCGATAGTTTCCAGGCGCTCCTTCCATTTTTGCATCCAGGGATGGGTCGATGACGCGCCAGCTCCGGGCGCAAAGAGAAAACTAGGTTTCATCGATGGAACTTAGGCACCTGCTTGATTCGGCCAACAGGCGACGAGTCCTGTTTGTGAACTATTCCGGCCGCAAGGGGTGCCTGCCCGCCGAGTTCCGAGCAGGACTGGCGAATGGCTGGAAGCCTATCTCCCATTGATCAACGCAGCTTGTAGTCGATCCAGAAATGGCGTTTGCGTCTCTTTCAGTTTACGACGCGCGTTCTCCAGCGAAAAAAAACATGCCTCATCGACCTCCGGAAAATTTTGCAGTTTCCCGGAGCGCGGCGGCCATTCCATTTCGAACAGATTCGAACGACATTGGAAGCTATCCGGCAAATCGCCCTCAAACGCCCAGGCGTAAACCGTTTTGCCCCCCTTCTGCTTTATCCAACCGAGATCAATCCAAGCGGCGTCCTCCGCCGGAATTCCCACCTCCTCTTCGAACTCGATTCGCGCGCGACGAAGCAGATCTTCTCCAGCATCAATTTCGCCTTTCGGTATTGTCCAGACGCCATCGTCTCTATTTCGAAAAAGAGGACCGCCAGGGTGAGCCAGCAGCACCTCCAGCGTATTGTTCCGTTTCCGGAACATCAATAAACCAGCGCTGGTTCTCGACATTCCTCAATCTAACTGCGGATCACGCGGATAGCATCCATTGGATTCCGAAACGAATCTACGCAACGCACTTAAAAATCTTAGGTCAAATCCCTTAAGGCTCGGAACCAATTAGCTCCTTAAATCGAACAATCATGCGAGGGTTCGCGTCCGAATTAATTAAAGAGGGATTATGAATCACGAAATGAGCGACTTGATCATGCCTCTGCAAACAGAGGTGTCGGAGTTAAATGATCTGCGATGTTTGCAGGCGGCTGAAGGTTATACCGAACTGGGGATGTACGACGAGGCAGACGCCGAAATTGCAAAGGTCAATCCGACCTGCCGGATATTTCGTTTGTTCCTGTGCGCACAAATTATCTCTCTCCGAAGATCAGACGAGTGAATGCCCGCTAATCTCGCCCGCGATCAGCAAACATCGTCATCCCAAGCGAAACGCCGGTCCGGATCGGGCTCGAGGGATTCGGCCATGAAAGCTTCGCAATTCTGGTGTCTCGGCGGCGGCTTGTCGAATTAGCGGACGAGTAGATAAATCGCCACCAGCGTGAGGAGAAAATACGAAACCAGGACTGCTGCACCGGCATAATCTTTGGCCATTCGCTGACCGAAAAACAGCGCGGTGATCGAGATGGCGGAAATAATCGCTCCATAAAACGCGACGGTCGGATCGCGACTAAGGATAATCAGCACGCAGCCAACCGCACTCAGACCCCCGGCGGCAATTTCCAGAATGGTAATGACGGTGACGAGAAACGGAACCATTCCAGCCAATGGGCTCTTCGCGAAATGACCTCGAAGAAATTCCAGGTTGCCGCGACGGTCCACAACTTTATCGATGCCGGATTGCAAAAAGAGAATCGCGAGAAAGGCTGAGATAAGTATTTGAAGCACCCAATTTACATTCTCAAACATACGCAGGCATAACACGAGCCAATAGGTGCCACGGCATTAAGTTGCGAGTCAACCAAATCCGAAATGCGTCTGCGATCATTGTAGAGGCACTCGCCGCCAAAGCGGATAGACCAACGCTCCGACGGCGAGAATGCCAACGCCGATTCCGGCATTGCGCGGGAATTGAAAAATCGTGCTGATTGAAATGGCCCAACAAGCGAGAACGAACAGGCCGGTTGTAACCGGATGCCAGGGGACGCGAAGACGCTCGTGGTCGGATGCTTCGCTTTGAAGACGTGCCCGGAAAATCAGCAGGGACGCGCCAGTTAATCCAAAAAACAGCACGTCGATCGCAACAACGTAGTTAAGAATCTGATCATACTTGCCGGTGAAAGCGATCGCTACCGCGCAAATACCCTGAAGAATGATCGCCACTGTTGGCACTTGAGACCGCGGGTCGAGATAACCAACCGCTTTGAAAAAGACGCCGTCACGCGCCATGGCATAGTAAACGCGCGGCGCGGTGAGAATGCTCTGGCTAAGGAATCCAAGAGTGGAAACCGCAATTCCGGCCGCGATCACATGGGCGCCACGTTCACCCAAAGCATGCCGCATCACTTCCGAAGCGGGAATATTTGTGCTGGCGAGACCAGCCACTCCCAGTGCGCGCAGACAGGAGTAGCTAACGAGAACATAGCAAAGAATGACACCGATTACTCCCATCAATAATCCGCGCGGCAGGTCCCGTCGCGGATCTCGCATCTCACCACTGATGAAACTTGCGGTCTG
The DNA here is from genome assembly GCA_035276245.1 of Chthoniobacterales bacterium. Lineage (GTDB taxonomy): Bacteria > Verrucomicrobiota > Verrucomicrobiia > Chthoniobacterales > UBA10450 > AV69. Next base: position 5,059 of record DATELT010000102.1, on the reverse strand, counting down.
CCAGCCACCATAAGCGAAAAGGACCGGTGACATAGCCCGGCCGAGGCCAGCGAACCCGCCGGAGTCGACGGTTCCATCCATTCCCGCGAGATTTGTCGCGATCGGCCCGAAACATCCCATGCCAATCAGCAACACAATCGCGACGAGCTTGGTTAGCATCAGAGCGCTTTGCACGTTGCTGCCGGCGCGCACGCCCAAACAATTAATCATCGTCAGAACGCAGAGAGCGACAGCCGCAAGAAGCTGTTCGGGAATTGGAAGGTGAAGTAGTTCGCCGAGATAGCGACCAAAGATGATGGCCGCACCAGCCATTCCGCCGGTCTGAACGACGAGCAGAAGAGTCCACCCGTACAAGAAGGCAACAATGGGATGATAGGCATCCCGCAGGTATGCGTATTGACCACCAACGCGAGGTCGCAGAGCCGCGAGCTCGGCGTAAACGAACGCACCGATCAGCGCGATCAGCCCACCAATCAGCCAGGCTCCGAGAATGAGCACCGGTGTATGGACATTTCGGGCGACGACTGCCGGATTTACAAAAATTCCCGCGCCGATGATGCCCCCCATCACGATCATAGTGGCGTCGAATACACCAAGTCGCCGGGCCAGCGGGACTTCCTTGGGCTGGGAGTTACCCATTTCCTACTACTTCACTCTTGTCAGGACAAGCTTTGAACCGTTCGGATCTCTTAAAGTCATTTTGTCGCCGACGAGTTCCATCTGATAAACAGAAGTGGCAATTGACGTCTCGATCTTAATCCGGTTGTTATCTCCAAAGCTGTAACGGCCGCGATTCGTACCCATCAGAACCGAGCCGTCATTGGAAAACTCCCAAACCATCGCGGTTGAATCATCCCCAACCCGCCAGGCACCGACGATTTGATGGGACGCGCTTCCGCAGCCGGTGATGATGCTTAAGCAGACGACAGACAAAAAAGCCGCGGCAACGCCTGACTTCATTGCGCCGATTGTGAACGGCCGGCGTGTCATCTGCAAGAGTCTTGACGGAGGGACGCGCTCTGGTTTTTCGGAGGCGAGCCGGCTTCGGCACGGCGGGCAGCGCGGGCCAACCGGCAATGTAAATAGGATCACGCCGGCCCCGAAATCGCCCGCGCGCTTGAGTGTCCCCTCTGCCTCGTCCAACTTCCCGCCGTGCTCTCACCGACTTCGATAAAGGACGCATTGAATCAAACCGCGCCCGTTGAAAAGATGCAAGTACAGGGCTGGGTGCGGACGCGTCGTGATGCAAAGGATTTCTCCTTTATCGAAGTCAACGACGGCTCCTCGTTGCGCAATTTGCAGATCGTCGCCCGAAATAGACTGCCGAATTATGCCGCGATCCAGCGATTGATTACCGGAGCTTCTATCATGGTGAGCGGCGCACTGGTCGCATCCCAAGGCAAAGGACAACAGTGGGAGCTGATCGCTGATGACGTGATCATCGTTGGCGCGTCCGATGAAAGTTATCCGCTGCAAAAGAAAGGGCATACTCCGGAATTCCTGCGCGAGATCGCCCACCTGCGTCCCCGCTCCAATCTTTTTGGTTGTGTTTTTCGCGTTCGCAGTCGGCTTGCCTTCGCCATTCACCAATTCTTTCAAGAGCGCGGTTTTTACTACATTCACACACCGATCATTACCGGCAGCGACTGCGAAGGAGCGGGCGAATTATTTCGCGTAACAGGTATTGATTGCACAAATCCGCCACGAAAGCCGGACGGCTCGATCGATTACAACCGGGATTTCTTTGGACGCTCCACCTATTTGACCGTGAGTGGACAACTCGAGGCCGAAGCATTCGCTTCCGCCTTGTCCAAAGTCTATACCTTTGGCCCAACCTTTCGCGCGGAAAATTCCAACACTTCACGCCACGCTAACGAGTTTTGGATGATAGAGCCTGAGATGGCGTTTACCGACCTGAACGGCAACATGGATTTGGCGGAGGACATCGTGAAATATCTCATCCGTGACGTGCGAGAGAAATGCCCGGAGGAGCTCGGTTTGTTTACAAAGTTTGTCGACAAGGAACTCATTTCACGGCTCGATTTCGTGGTCGATCGGCCATTTCAACGAATCACTTACACCGAAGCGATTGAGTTGCTGAGGAAGAGCGCAGAGAAGTTCGAGTTTCCGGTGGAGTACGGATTAAATCTGCAATCGGAGCACGAGCGCTGGCTGACCGAGAAGCATTTTAAATGTCCGGTCACCGTCTTTAATTATCCAAAGGAGATCAAACCTTTCTATATGCGGTTGAACGACGACGACAAAACCGTAACGGCGATGGACCTGCTGGTGCCGGGAATTGGCGAGATTGTCGGAGGAAGCCAGCGCGAGGAACGGCTGGAGGTCCTGGAAGGGAGCATGCGCCGCCACAAAATGGACCCAAAGGATTATAAATGGTATCTCGATCTCCGCCGTTATGGCACCGTGCCCCATTCCGGCTTCGGCCTCGGTTTCGAGCGCATGCTGATGTTTGTAACGGGCGTCTCAAATATTCGGGACGTCATCCCCTTTGCTCGCACCCCCGGTAGTGCGGAATTCTGATTTTTTCACCGCGAATTACGCGGATTCACGGATCTTTGGACGAGGCGGTTTGGCTGATCATCGGTGACCTGGCTCGGTGGAATATTGGATGGGATCCTGGCGGAAAAATCGCGCGAACTCGTCATACAATTCCGGATGTTTGGCTCGGAGTGCGCGAGGACGCTCGAAGAACGCCTCCGTAACTACGGCGAAAAACTCTGCCGGATTTTCTGCTCCGTAGTTGTCAAGCAGAGTTGGAATCCCAGTTTCAACAGCGGCACGCAGTGACGTAAATTCCCGCTGCATTACTCGCGCCCAAAATTGATACTCGGCCTTTGTCGCAAGCGCAGGTGCGCCGTCGGTCGCGTAGTCCTCAAAGTCGAGCTGATGCGCGAATTCGTGTAAGACAAGATTTCTGCCATCGGAAGAACCAGCGGCACCACGCCTGGCGTCGTCCCATGCCAGAACGAGGGATCCGAGACGGCGGCCGGTATGCCCAAGGCGGTGCTCGTCACCTTCCTCCCAAATGTTGGCGCCAAGGGGCCGCTTCTCGTGCGCAATGTAGCTCGATGGATAGACGAGAATCGAAGTGAGTTGCGGATAGTAGTCCGTCTGGCGATGCAAGAGGAGAAGGCAGGCCTGCGCCGCGATGGTGACTCGGACCTCGTCAGTAAGTTCAAGACCACCGCATCCCTCGAAGTGCTTCTCGGCCAGGAACACTTGAACATGACCCAGCAGCTCGATCTGATCAGCGCGTGGAAGTCGACGGAAGATTGGAAAGTTGCTGCTAATGATCGACCGCCAGGCCGCGGGAAATGGTTTCGCCTTCAGCTGCTGGCGGCGTCGCTCTTTCGAAAACCCAAAAGCCATGCCGGAATCTCTGACTTGCTGGTGCGAAAGGAGCTCTTTACCTAGGGCGAAGAAAAATCGGCTTCGGTTGAGATGCTCGATTCACCTTTATTCTGTTGCAATGCCTGCTCCATCGCGCGCCATGCGAGCATGGCGCACTTGACTCGCTGAGGGAACTTTCGCACGCCATGCAGCAGACGAAGATCTCCTAACTTCTGGGGCGCATCACCTGTTTCGCCCGTTACCAAAAGGTAAAATGCGCGGAACATCTCCGTTGCCTGGGCACGGCTTTTCCCTTTCAGTTTCATCGTCATCAGGGAAGCCGATGCTTGACTGATCGCGCACCCGTGTCCGGTGAACTTGATATCTTGCAAGCCGCCGTTGGCGTCAAACTTCACCCCAAGGTGAATCTCATCACCGCACACCGGATTGTCGCCATGCACTAGCACAGCGGCGTCGTGCAGCTCCCCAAAATTTCGCGGTCGTCGCGAGTGATCCAGAATAATCTCCTGGTAAAGCTCCTCCAGTTCCGGGTTCATGAAAAGAAACGCACGGCGTCGTTCAGAATTTCAATCATTCGATCGATCTCCTCCTTGGTGTTGTAAAAGTAAAAACTCGCCCGCGTTGTTCCCGGGAGGCCGAATCTCCGCATCAACGGTTGATTGCAATGATGACCACCGCGCAGGGCGAGGCCGTAGCGGTCGGCGAATGTCGTGAGATCATGTGGATGCGCGGCATTCATCACGAAACCAACCAGCGCACCACGCTCTTCGCGTGGTCCAAGCACCTGCATCCCCGGCAACTCTTTGAGTCGTTCCATAGCGTAATGAGCAAGCTCGGTGTCGTGCTCGAAAATTGCGGAGCGCCCGATCTGCTCGATATAATCAATGGCTGCTTCCAATCCGATGGCTCCCGCAATATTCGGCGTGCCCGCTTCAAACCGGTGCGGCGCTTTCTTAAACGCACTCTTTTCCAGCGTCACACTGACAATCATCTCGCCGCCGCCGTGCCACGGCGGAATCGTACTCAGAATTTCGGCGCGGCCGTAAAGTGCTCCGATGCCCGTCGGCCCACACATTTTGTGACCCGAGAAGGCAAGAAAATCGCAGCCTACCTCCCGGACATTAATCGGCAAATGTCCCGCACTTTGCGCTGCGTCAACCAGTGTGAGAGCGCCAACGCTCTGCGCTTTCGCACAAAGATCGGCTACTGGGTTGATTGTCCCGAGCGAGTTTGAAATGTGAGTGAAGGCAAAAAGCTTTACTTCGCGAGTGAGTACTGAAGAGAGCTGCTCGAGAGCGAGCCTGCCATCATCTTGGACCGGAACGAAACGCAGCCTGACGCCAGTCCGCTCGGCCAGGAGCTGCCAGGGGACGAGATTGCTGTGATGTTCCATTTCCGTTAAGAGAACCACATCGCCCGCGCGAAGAAATTTCCCACCCCACGCCTGTGCTACCAGATTAATGCTCTCGGTAGTTCCGCGTGTGAATACAATCTCATCCGTGCTGGCAGCGCCGAGGTAGTCTGCGACCCGTTGGCGAGCTCGTTCGTACGCTTCGGTCGCGCGCGAACTTAATTCGTGCAAACCGCGATGGACATTGGCGTTCTTGTGCTCATAATAATTCTGGAGCGCTTCGAGAACTCTTCTCGGCTTCTGTGAGGTCGCAGCGCTATCGAAGTAAATCAACGG
>DATELT010000101.1:0-21303 GCA_035276245.1 Chthoniobacterales bacterium | reverse complement strand
TGCTCTTAGACGCAACCTCTCTCTCAATCAGCGCTGAAGCGCGCTGTCAATGAAAGAGATAGTCTGCCGAATGTTGTCCTGCTCTTTCATCCGCTTCTTCACCAGTTTGCAGGCGTGCAGGACGGTACCGTGATCCCGGCCTCCAAATGCATCCCCGATTTCATTCAGCGATGCCTTCGTTAACTCGCGGGCCAGATACATCGCTACCTGACGCGGAAAGGCAATGCTGGCCGGCCGCCGCTTGCTCGTCATGTCCGCCAGCCGCACATCGAAATGTTCCGCCACTTTCCGCTGAATTTGCTCGATCGTTACCATCTGCCGCCGTTCCTCCAGCAAAATGTCTTTCAGCAAATGCTCGATCGTTTCCTGCGTCAGTTCTTTGCCGCTCAGAGAAGCGAACGACGCGACCCGCATCAGTGCGCCCTCAAGCCGGCGGACGTTGCTGCGAATGCGGACGGCAAGGAACTGATAAACGTCATCATGCAATTTGATCTGCAGCGCGTGCGCCTTTTTCCGGAGGATGGCCAGCCGTGTCTCGATATCCGGCGGTTGCAGCTCTGCCGTCAAACCCCATTCGAAGCGTGAGACGAGCCGATGCTCCAGATTGGCGATCTCCGAAGCTGGCCGATCACTCGACAGCACGATCTGTTTATGACCGTCGAAGAGGGTGTTGAAGGTGTGGAAAAATTCCTCCTGCGACCGCTCCTTCCCGGCAAGGAATTGAATATCGTCGATTAGGAGCAGGTCCGCCTGCCGGTAACGCTTGCGGAATTTAACCAAAGTGTTGTGCTGGATGGCGTCGATGAATTCGTTAATAAAAAGTTCGCTGGACAGGTACATCACCCGCGACGTTTTCTTTTTCGCCCAGACATACTGGCCGATCGCTTGCATCAGGTGCGTCTTTCCGAGTCCGACGCCGCCGTAAACAAAGAGCGGATTGTATGTTCGCGCGGGCGCCTGCGCGACCGCCAGGCTGGCGGCGTGTGCAATCTGATTATTAGGACCAACGACGAATGATTCGAATGTGTTCCGCGGGTTCAGACCGAGCCCGATTCCGGCGGTCTTGCTGTTGGAGCGATCGGATTTTTGCGCTTGTGGCGCGCCGAAATCGTTTTCGTTATCGGATTCCGTCGAGCTAAAAAATTGGATCGTGCGCGGCGCGCCAACGGCACTGGTGATGGCGGATTGCAAGGCCGCCATGTGGTTACTTTCGATCCAGAACTGGTAGATGTTGTTGGGAACGCGAAACGTCAGGGAATCCTCAGTAGCTTTGGTTAACTCCACGGCGGAAAACCATCGCTTATAAGTGTCGGTACTGACTTGCGGCTTGAGTGCAGCCGACAGCTTCTCCCAAAGGGCTTTGCACCTCTCGTCCATACCAAGTTGTTAACAGCCAAGAATGCCTCTTCTGGGGAACCCCCCCCGAGGCGGGTCGTGGCAGAAGTGGCAGAAAGTATGAAAATTACTTTGCTCGCGTGTCGAGGGAAACAAGAAACTGTCGTGATAAAAATCGCGTTTTTTCGAGGGAAAATGAAAAAACACTGCGCCGGCAATTGGCGGTGCTGGATCTAATGTGCTCCCATAATCTGGCGGAAGATCGAGAGCGACGCCCAGAGCGCGGCTCACAATGTTACGAAATTGCTGAATTCTGTTCACACTTTATTCACACCTGACGATTCCCTTGCTCCCTGCCAGCGGCGTGAGATTAGAAACGGCGAGAAAATCCGACAAGCAAAAATCTGAACTTTATTTTTGATTGCCGCACAAAAATTTCTTGACTGAAAAAAATCGGTTGAACGCGCCCCAGTTTTTCCCTCGGGGCGACGACTTTTGCGCGCAAATAGGTCCAAAAGGAGCAATCGAAAATGGATGCCGGCCGCAAGGTTTTGAGCGATTGTGTTGGCCCCGCAAATGCATTTTTTCGTATGCGCGTCTCGATGTTTCTGATTTGCCTCGCCCTTCCGCTGACTTCATCCAATGCACAGGCTGCCAACGCAAGTTTCGGTCAGGTCGTGAATGACGCGCGCGTCGAACGTTCCTTGCTCGTAGACCGGCTCGGCCTGGAACAATCATTCGATCTCGGCGTCGTCGTGATCTTTCCCAATCGAGAAGCGCTCGAGAAATTCGAGCCCGATCCGCGGTGGGGAGCACTTGATGCCATGCTTCAGGCGCTCGTTCGCCGGTATATCGTCTTCAATATTGCCAACTAATGACCCGCCGAGCGGTTGCTGGCCTGTTGCTCCTTCTTACTGCTACCACCCCGATGGTGGCGATGAATGAATTGTTACCGCCATTCGGTTTTCGCTGGGGCGATCCGCCACGGCGAGTCGAAGCGGTGCTGAACGGAGCCAAAGCGAAGATTGTGGAGCGGAAACAGGATGGAACCCGTTCTGTTTGGACAGTGGAGGGACTGGTTCATCCGGGATTGAAACGAACACTGTTCACGTTCAAGAACGACAAATTGATGGAAGTGGAGTTGCAGTACGAATATGACAACTGGTCGATCGAGCGTTACAACGAACAGATGGGAACAGTCCGACGCTATTTCGACGGCAAATATGGCGTCGGCAAATTAGTGTCGCGCTCTCGCGATACGGACACCGACATTGTCCAGACCCTGGTCGGATATCAATGGATGGTCGGCACGACCATGCTCGAGCTCTTTTACTTTTCCGCGGAAAAGCCGCCGCATACTTTCCGAACCATCACGGTTGATTATAAAGCGCTCTAGCAGAGAGAAGTGGAGTGATGGAGTGATGAGAACCCAAGGCGACGCTTTTCCATTACTCTACTACTCCATTGCCTAAAGCGCCGGCTCGATCGCGTGGGCGCGTCTACTTGTCGTTAGCCCACGTTGCGTCTCCTTTTGCAACCGCTTCAATTTGCTCGAAAGACCGGCCTTCGCCGCCGAGCTCATCCGGTCGATAAAAAGAATGCCGTTGAGATGATCGATCTCGTGCTGGAGCGCTCGCGCCAGTAATCCTGTCGCCTCAATTTCCACCCGCTCGCCATCGAGCGTCTGCGCCTCTACCTTAACCCATCCCGCGCGTTCGATATCGGCCGAAATTTCCGGAAAACTCAGGCAACCTTCCGACGCGATTTCTTTCTCCGGCCCAGTCTCAATTCGCGGATTGAGAATAATCAATGGCATGTGGTCATTGGGGTTCACTTCCCTGCCGTTCCATGCCATCGTGCTGGGACGGTCTTCCACCCCCGAAACGTCAACCACGGTCAGCTGCAGAGCTTCGCCTACCTGTTGTGCGGCCAGTCCGATTCCATTGGCCCCCCGCATCGTTTCCAACATGTTGTCCGCCAACTCGCGAATTCTGCCGTCGATTTCAGCAACCGGCTTGCCTTTTATGCGCAATGCCGGGTCGCCGTACTTCCGAATCAGTAGTTTCATTTTTCGCGCGTAAATGCCGGAAGGTTTCGTACCCCCGCCAGCTTGAGTGCGTCCATCACCTTGATGATCGTTCCAAACGATGCTTTCCGATCCGCTTGCAAAGCCAGAGATGCCTTCTGCGTCTGAGAAAGGTTGCGAACCGCGCCCTCCAGTTCATCAACCTCGACCGGACGGCCATTTAGTTTAATGGCATCGGCTTCGTCTACTGTGACGATAGCATGTTCCAGGTCCGCCGGCGCTTTGGTCGCGGTTTTCGATTCCGGCAGATTAATCTGCACCTCCGGCTGATCCTTTTTGAATGTGGTCGAGACCACAAAAAAGATCAGCAGGATGGTGAGGATATCGACGAGCGAAACGATAATGATGGAGGGCGCGCGACGTTTGCGAACGGCGAAATTCATTCAGCGCGCTCAGGAGGTTAATACTTGCGTTCGGGCAGTCATTCGCACCGAAGGGGATACTTCCTCAGGGCCGCGACCGAAATAACACTTTCCAATCAATTCCACCACCAGCGTTTCCATCTCCACCGACATCACCTCTACCTTTTTCGAGAAATAGCTGAAAGCGACGAGGGTGGGCACGGCGATGGAAAGCCCGAAAACGGTCGCATTCAAGGCTTCGGCAATGCCGAGCGCAATTTGACGGGTGTCGGAGGCGCCGGAACTCAACCCCAGATGCGAGAAAACATGAACCAAACCGGAAACAGCGCCGATCAGCCCAAGTAACGGCGCGATTCCGACGATTACTTCCAGCACGATCAATCCCTTCTCCAGAATCACCATCTCGTGCCGGGCGCGCGTTTGCACAGCCTCCACGTTCTCGGAACGGGGAGAACGCAGATGCTGAAGCGCGATCCGCACAATCCGGCCCAGCGATGACTGATCGTTCTCCACAATTCGCATCAAGCGGTCGGCGCTGCCGCCTGGTATCAATCGCTCAATCTCGCTTTCGATTACCAGCGGCATGACATACTTTTCGCGTAAAGCGAAACCGCGCAGTATAATTGTCGTTAGGGCTACAATCGAGCAGATAAGCAGGGGCCACATGAAGAGACCACCGCGTTGAAAAAACCCGATGACGGAATTCAGCGCTTCCATTTAACGAGTGTAACCCGTGAAATTAACTTCACCGGGCAGGCCTTCAGGTGGCAAAACGGCCATGACATCTTCAGGGATAGGTGCAGGGTTCGCATCTTGAACGGATTGAAGGCAAAGGTTCGTGAACGATGCAGACGTTCCACCGTTGATTACCTTGATATGGCCGATCTTTCCATCTGGTGCGACCATAAACTGCACGCTCACCGTTCCAATATCAACACGGTCGCGATTTTCGTCACAAAGTTTGTACCAGCGCGCTCCAATAGCACTATATACACTCTTCTCGTAGCGACCGAGTGGTGTGCCGACGGCGTTGACGGACGAGACTCCGCGCTTGGAGATGTTCCCGGCCATTCGTTCTGGTATCTGCTCGCGACGATAGGCTGTGGACGGAGCAGGCCGCGGCGCTGGCGTTGTCTCCTGGGAAGCGGCCCTCGGGTTCTTCTCTTGCCCGGGAGTCCGCGTTACAGGTGGCGGCGTAGGGCGAAGCATTGCCAGCATGTCGGCAGTGGGTGTTGGAGTCGGCTGCGGTGTTGAGGGAGTGATCGCGGGCGACGCCGTGGCGACGGGTTGCGGCGTTGCCTGAGGTACCGCACTGGGGACCGCAGACGGTCGCGAATTGAGCTGCGTTGGAGCGCCCTGTTGATCCAGCGAATATGGGTGACTCTCTAAATCGTGTGTCGGCAACTCTTTCCCCTCCTGGGTCGGGATTGGCGCGGTTCCCAAGGCCGGCAACTCGCTGGCGCCAATCGAGTTTGCATTGGACTCGAATGCCTGTTCTCTTGGTTGTTCAGTCGTCGCTTTGGCGTCCGGCGTGTCAATAAACGGCATGTCCTTCTGTTGAATTATCGGACTCGCGGCGGGCGCTACATCGACAATCGTTAATTCCACCGGTTTCTCCTCCTCCGGCAGACGCGGCTGAAGTTTGTCACCGAAAGAAGCGATGCAAACGCCAACCACGAGATGCAGCAGGAGTGAGGCGAATATCGCCCACAGAATTTTTTGTCGTTCGCTTCTAGGCTGCATCAGATAAGGGCCCTACTATAAGGGTCATATTATACTGTAGAACTCGTGTCCCGCTCGCGTAACCTAAGCCATTTCAAGGCCTACCAAAATGACGAAGCACGAATGAGTCCGAGCCAGACTGGCGATAATGACGAAAGAATGCACCAATCGATTTCGTCAATAGGACATTTCAGGCTTCATTCGTCATTCGGAATTTGTCATTTCATCCTGGTCATCCTCGCATGATGAAATAAATACTGTTGCGCATAGCCCCCATGCGCACCGAAATAATTGGCAGCGAATTCTGCCAGGCTCGTGCTGGTCACTTTTCGTTTTTTCGGAAAATATTTCTCGCGCAAGACCCGTTCGATCCAAACGTCGATCGGGAACGCTTTGATTCGCTCATAGCTGAAAAGCATGACACAGTTCGCCACCTTCGCGCCTACGCCTGGTAGATGACAGAGTTGTTCCCGGAGTTCGCTGTCAGGCAGCGCGTTCCAAGAATCCAAGTTTACCTCTCCTAAGGCGACGCGTTTCGCCGTTGCCAGGAGATTCTTGGCGCGATAACCCAAACCGCATTTTAGCAGATCGTTCTCAGTCGTTCCCGCCAATCGCTCAGCCGCCGGAAACGAAAACACCTCGTGGCCGCACATTTCCTTCTTCTCGCCAAATTGCTCACGCAACGATCGCGAAATTTGTCGGATATGCGTCACCTGTTTCATTGAAGAACAGATGAAGGTGGCCAGGCATTCCCATTTCGGCTGACGGATAATTCGAAGCCCGCGGCAAAAATCGCGCGCCGCGTTCATGATTGGGTCGCGCGGAAATGTGGCGCAGATTTCGGCCAGCGAATGGTCCAGCGCAAAATAATGCGCGAGAGTTTTTCGATCCGTGCCGCAGAATTGCAGCGCTGCGCCCTTCTGATCGACCATGACCGCTCGCTCGCCGATCGCCCCAACAAAGCCCGCGCCGCATTTTTCCCACTGAAAAACCTGCGCGCAGTTCAGGGTTTTCTCCAAGTCGAACTCCGACGCATCAATCCTGCTCCATTTCATACGACCGCAGATTAACATCGTTCAAAATCCGTGTTTCATCCTCGCTCATCCGTGACTAAATAATCCGCCGAATGAACGCCCGTCTCGCCATCGACGCCGTTGTTCTCGTCGCCTACTTTGCCGGCATCGTTGCGCTCGGTTTGTGGGCCGGACGGCGCAATCGCAATCTCGAGGATTTTTCGCTCGGCTCCCGCTCGATTCCATGGTGGGCCGTGCTCGCTTCGATCATCGCCGCCGAAACAAGTGCGGCCACATTCCTCGGCACGCCCGCGGAAGGCTTCAAAACGCGCGGTTATTTTTACGGCCAGCTTGCCATCGGCACCGTGCTGGCGCGTATCATTATCGCGCTCACTTTCATCAGACCGTACTACGTTTATCGTGTCCAGAGCGTTTACGAATTTCTAGCCGTCCGTTTCGGCACGAAGACGAAAAATATGGCGAGCGGAATTTTTTTATTCACGCGCGTGCTCGGCATCGGCGTGCGGCTGTACCTCGGCGGCGCAATAATGGTGGTGATTTGGCGTTATCTTTTTCCCGCCACGCCGGTAACGCTCGGCACCTACGTTTGGGGAATTATTTTCGTTACCGCTATCACCACGATTTATACCGCGGTCGGCGGGATCAAAGCGGTCGTTTGGACCGATCTAATCCAGGCGGTGTTGATGATCAGCTCGGTCTTCTTCGCGATTTTTTTGCTCATCCGCCACATCCCTGGCGGCATCGAAACGGTGAAGACAAATCTGGGAGGTTGGAGCGACGTAAAACTTTTCCAAACCGGCTGGAATTCGCAATTGCCGTTCGGCGCGGCCTTAAAGGCGATGTTGGAAGAACCGTACACGATTTTCGCCGCGTTCATCGGCTCAACCTTGCTCACCATGGCCACACACGGCACTGACCAGGACATGGTCCAACGCATGTTGACCGCGCCAGATTATCGCAAGTCACAGCTCTCGCTCGTGCTGAGCGGTCTGGCTGATCTGCCAATCGCGGCCGCCTTTCTCACCGTCGGCATTTTGCTCTCGGTCTATTATGCGGTCGTGCCGGGGCAAACCTTACCCGCCGCTGACAACGAAATTTTCGGACAATACATCGTGCACGAAATGCCGGTCGTCTTTCGCGGGCTGATTATCGCCGGTGTTTTCGCAACAATGATGGGTTCGACTTCCGCAGCCTTGAACGCGCTCGCGACCAGCTTTACGAAGGATTTTTATCTTCCGTATTTGAATCGCGGCGCGACCGATCGACAGGCAATTCGCGCTGCGCGTTTTGCGACCGCGATTTTCGGAATCTTAATGATCATTGTCGCGACCATGGCGGCAAATGCTGTCTTGAAAGACGCAAAGCTCACCATCATCCCAATCGCGATTGGTATTCTGGGTTACACCTATGGCGCGCTCGTCGCCGTTTTTTTGCTCGGCATGATCACGCGCAGCCGTGGACGCGACGGGACGAATTTGGTAGCGATGATCATCGGTATCGTCGCCGTTTTGATTTTGTGCAAAGTCAGCATTCCCGCGTTCAGCTTCGGCGCACTTTTTCGCGGACATCTCGTCGCTGCCGATTGGAACTTCGGCTGGTTCATGCCGGAATGGTGGCCAAAAATTGCCTGGCCCTGGTTCGTCTTCGTCGGCTGCGTCGTCACTTTTGTAATCGCCGTCCTTTTTCGCACCCCGCAAACTCAAATCGCGGCCGCGCAAACTCATGTCGGGGCAAATTGAAGCTTACTTCTTCTCGGACAGATTAATTCCGAGTTCGCGTAACTGGCGCGGATCGACTTCAGCCGGCGATTGCGTCATCAATTCCTGACCGCGATTATTTTTGGGGAAGGCCATTACCTGGCGGATGGATTCTTCCCCGCAAATGAGCATGACGAGACGATCCAGGCCGAGCGCGATTCCGCCATGCGGGGGCGCGCCCAAACGGAAGGCGCGCAACAAATGGCCGAACTTCGCCTGTTGCTCTTCCGGGCTCACGCCCAGCGCCTCGAACATTTTTGCCTGCAATTCCGGTTCGTGAATTCGAATGCTGCCTCCACCAATCTCGACGCCGTTCAAGACCACGTCGTAAGCATCAGCGCGAATCTCGCCGAACTTTTTCTGGTCCAGCAGCGCGAGATCTTCCGCGTTCGGTCGGGTAAAGGGATGATGGACGGCGTTCCATTTATTTTCTTCCGCGCTCCATTGCATCAGCGGAAAATCTGTCACCCACAAAAAGTCCAGGTCGGTAGAGCCGGCGGTGAGCTTTTGAATCTCCGCCACGCGCAACCGAATTCGGCCAAGAACCTCACAGGCGATCTCCCATTTTCCGGCCGCGAAGAAAATACAATCGCCTTCCGCGATTTCTAATTTGGAACCAAGGGCTTTCTTCTCCGCGTCAGAGAAAAATTTCACGATCGGCGATTTCCATTCCCCGTTTTCCACTTTGATGAAGGCGAGTCCTTTTGCGCCGAATGTTTTCGCAATCGCGGTTAGTTCATCGACCTGGCCGATGGTAATGCCGGCGAAATTCTTCGCGTTGATTGCCTTGACCACGCCGCCCTCCGCCAGCGCACCTTGAAAAACCTTGAACTGGCTGCTACGAAAGGCGTCGCCGAGATCGATCAGACGCATTCCAAAACGGCGATCCGGCTTGTCGCTCCCAAAGGTATCGACGGCTTCGCGATAAGTCAGTCGCGGGAAGGGAGTAGGAATTTCGATTCCCCGCGCCGCCTTAAAAATCGCCGCCAGCATTCCCTCCGTTAACGTATAAATATCGTTAGGCGTGACAAAAGACGCTTCAATGTCGATCTGGGTAAACTCCGGCTGGCGATCGGCCCTCAAGTCTTCATCGCGAAACGCTTTCGCGATCTGAAAATATTTCTCCATTCCGGCCACCATGAGAAGTTGCTTGTATTGCTGCGGTGCCTGGGGCAGGGCGTAAAATTTTCCCGGCAACAATCGGCTGGGAACGAGAAAATCACGGGCCCCTTCCGGTGTGCTTTTACTCAGGATCGGCGTCTCGATTTCAAGAAATCCCTGCGAATCGAGATACTGGCGAGTGGCCTGAGTAACGCGGTGCCGGATTTGCAGATTGCGCGATAGCCGTGGCCGGCGAAGGTCGAAATACCGATAGGTCAGCTCGAGATCTTCATTACTCAATTCAGCATCAATCTGAAACGGCAGGTTTTCGGCGCGATTCAAAATCGTCAGCGATTGCGGAAGCACTTCGATATCGCCGGTCGGGAGCTTCGGATTTTCGGTTCCGGGGAGACGGGGGGCAACTTTCCCGCAAACCTGAATGACGTCTTCCGTGCGCAAACTGTGGGACTGCTTTGCCACCTCGGCGTTCTCTTCCGGGCGGAAAACGACCTGGGTTAGTCCCTCGCGATCGCGCAGATCGATAAAAATGACACCGCCGTGATCGCGCCGCACCGCGACCCAGCCGGCAAGTTTCACCTCGCGACCGATATCAGGTTTTCGCAGTTCGTTACAGTGGTGGGTCCGGTACATGCGAGCCTGTCATTGTGAGCGAAGGGAAGAATCTCTCAAGTGATTTGCCCTTCCAGTCAGGGCGACGCACGAAGCGATTCGAGATGGGAAAGCACTTCGTCATTGGAGACGGGATCTTGCTTGCCGCTCGTGAGGTCCTTTACTCCCACCTGCGGCCATTCGTCCCCAAAGATGACGGCAAAACGCGCGCCGGTTTGCTCAGCCAACCGGAATTGTCGCGCGATTTTAGCTGTCGCCAGGGAATAGTCGACCCGATAACCGCTATCACGCAGTTGCTGCATCATTGCCATTGCGTTTGCGCGTCGATCTTCCTTTGCAATCACTACATAAATCTCGACGTCGCGCTCGCTCGTGGTCATCTTTTCCATCTGCACGCGAGCGGTCGCGTTGCCGCGAATCATTTCACCCAGAACGACATCACCGATGGCGAAGCCAAGTGCGGGCAATGAAACGGCATTGTCACTCAATTGCGCCACCAGCTGATCATATCGGCCACCACCCGCGATCGCTCGAAATTTGCCGGCGCGATCAAAAACTTCGAAAACAATTCCAGTATAATAAGCGAGGCCGCGGACAATGCGAACATCGATGTTGGCGAAATCAGCAAGACCGCGCATCCGCAGGTTCCCCATAATGTTGTTAAGCTTCACGCTTTCGCCGCCTTTATCGAAAATTTCGAAAACCGGTTTCGCCAGTTTGCCCAATCGCTCTTCTGTTTGCTCACGCGGCTCCCGTTCGGATTTATCAATCGCCTGCAACATCTCTTCCCATCGATCAGGCGGGACTTTCTCGAGCTTCAAAAGTTCGGTCCAGAACTCGCGGTCGCTAATGCGCACGACGAAATCCTGCGCGGTGAATCCGAACGCACGCACTACGTCGATGGCGAGCGCGATCAACTCCGCGTCAGCTTCCGGCGCTTCTTCGCCAATGATGTCGCAGTTCAGTTGAAAGTGCTCACGCAGCCTGCCGCGTTGGGGTCGCTCGTAGCGGAACACTTGAGGAATTGAAAACCATTTCAGCGGCTTGCGGAACTGCCGGTGCTGCTCCGCCACGATGCGTGCCAGTGTCGGCGTCATTTCCGGGCGCAGCGCCACCGCGCGCGCGCCTTTGTCGACAAACTCGTACAGTTGCCGGACGATTTCCTCGCCGGATTTCTTTTTGTAGAGATCGAGTTCTTCCAAGACTGGTCCGTCGAATTCGACGAAGCCATAGCGCCCTGCCACTTCGCGCCATTTTGCAAAAATATAGTTTCGTTCCGCGCAGGTGGCAGGCAGGAAATCGCGGAATCCAGTCAGCGGTTGCATTTTATCGAAGAAAAGTCAGGGGCACGGAGAGTGTGGGGATACGACCGCCCTGGGATGAATTTACGAACCCCTTTTGCGGTTGAATAAGCCCTGTCGGGAGCCAGTCAAAATCAGTCACGACGGGGATCATCCGTTTAACAAAGCAAAGGACAAACATGAAAGACAACACATTAGCTAAAATCTTCGCGATCAGCGCGGCTGGCGCGATAACGGTTAGTGCGGCGTTGGCACAAACCACGACTACGGTGACCACGGATGCCGGACCAGTTACAGCCGGGGTGACGACGCGAACCGGGTCGTTTGTAACTTATACGCCGGGTGACGAATACTTCACCTTCCGTACCGCTCCGGCCGCGGAGCCAGTGCGGTATTATTACACCAGAGAGACCACATTTGTCGATCCAACCGGCCGGACGGTGGAAGTGTCGGATATCCGTCCGGATCTGCCTGCGACGGTCTATTACGTCAACGAGGGGAATCGGATGATAGTGCGCAAGGTGGTGCTTAGCAGACCGGCCGGCGCAGTAATTGAGAAGAAAGAAACGACGACGACAACAACTACCACGCCATAACGTTGGTTTTGGAAAAGAATAACGCCCGCTGGTTCGTCCGGCGGGCGTTTTTGTTGTGTTGTTGTAGCCTCTCTGACAGAGAAGGGGGACGCCGGATGGCGCCTCGATCCCGGCCACAGAAAACGCCACTTCTCAATCTTCATACCCGCGCGGAAATTTTTGGTGCCATTTCCATGCGCTCTCGACGATGGCATCGAGTGTTTGAAATTTTGGCCGCCACCCAAGCTGGCGTTTGATTTTTTCGGACGACGCGATCAGACGCGGCGGGTCTCCTTGTCGCCGTGGTTTTTCCACAACTGGAATTGGATGGCCCGTAATTCTGCGGCAAGTTTCGATCACCTCGCGCACGCTCGAGCCGCCACCCGTGCCGAGGTTATAAAATGCGCTCGCTGGCGTCGCCAGTGCAAGAATGTGTGCATCCGCCAGATCGATGATGTGAATGTAGTCGCGAATGCATGTGCCATCGGGCGTGTCGTAATCGGTCCCGAAAATTTCGACGTATTTTTTTTGTCCCACCCCCACCTTCAGAACATTTGGGATTAAATGCGTTTCGCGGCGGTGATCTTCTCCGAATTTTTCCGACGCGCCGGCGGCGTTGAAATAACGAAGCGAAACGAAGCGAAGTCCGTGGATCGTATCGTACCAGTTCAGAATTTTTTCGAATGCTAGTTTCGATTCGCCGTACGGGTTGATGGGACGCTGCGGCGTTTCTTCATCGATGGGCACGCGCTCGGGCGGCCCGAAGGTGGCGCAGGTGGAAGAAAAAACGAGGCGCTTGACATCCGCCGCAATCATGGCATCGAGCAGATTCAAACCGGCCGCGATGTTGTTGCGAAAATACTTGGAGGGATTTTCCATCGACTCGCCGACGAGCGCATTAGCAGCGAAATGCATTACTGCATCGGGTCGCAGTCGCGCCAACGTCGTCATCGTCATCTCTCGATCGGCCAGGTCACCCTCGATAAATTCCGCTCGCGGATCCAGCGCGCGGAGATGTCCCTCACTCAGGTTATCGAGAATTGCGATCTCGTGGGCCTGATCGAGCAGTACCTCCGCGCAAATGCTGCCGATGTAACCGGCGCCGCCAACGACGAGAATTTTCATCCCGCCGCGACTCTGCCAGTACTGTCGATGGAATTAAAGTTCGCGCTCCGCCACTTGCGACGATTTTTTCTTGTTCACCAACGCGAGTAACATGCGGCGTGCGGTGCGATGCTTGGCCCGGGGCGAGAGCACTTTGATACTCTGTTCATCCGAACCCCACTGCAAAATGTCGATATCGACCTGACGCACGCCCCAGCGTTTCATTTCCAATCGCGTCGGCTTGTAAAGGTCAATTGTGTTGGTGCCGACCAAGGCGGTGCCGTAGTCATCGATCACATATTCCTCGGCGGTCTCCACAATCTTGAATCGAGTTCCGAGGGGAAAGCGCGACCAGTCGGACGCGGCGCTGCGAACCTCCCGGTGGGAAAGATATTCGCCAATGGCGTTGCGGCGTCCGCCACCGCCACGCTCATGGACGCAGTA
Source organism: Chthoniobacterales bacterium (assembly GCA_035276245.1). GTDB lineage: Bacteria > Verrucomicrobiota > Verrucomicrobiia > Chthoniobacterales > UBA10450 > AV69. The sequence goes on along the minus strand of DATELT010000101.1, from coordinate 7,852 downwards.
AGCGGTCGTGCGCACGTTCATCCGGTGGGACTTCGCAGTGCTGCGCGTCGCCGTTGGTTGGGTTGCGCAACTTACGAGAAAGGCACCGGCGAGACATGCGAGAGCTAGTCGCAACGATGTCGCTTGTAAAACGATGCGTGGTGAATACGCGTTGAAGCTATTTCTGGCAAGCCATAATTTATGCCCTTGGAATGATGTACACGTTCTCACAATGCCATGTTTATATAGCAGAAAATGTACTTCTGGATTCGCGCCTAGCCCTTTTCCACCAAGAGCAGAAGTGGCTGGCATTGGCCGATTTGCACTTCGGATTCGAGCTGAGCCAGCGGATGGCGGGGAACCTTTTCCCCCTTTGGGGAATGCAGTCGATCGAAACCCGATTGCGCGAACTTCTGCGCGATTATCAGCCGTCAAAACTCATTTTGGTGGGCGATCTAGTTCACGATAAAAGCGGCGCGCACGAATTCTTTTCTCTGATTACGCGCCTGCGAGAACAATGGGACCTGATTCTTATCGCCGGCAATCACGATTCCGAAATCAAACGGCGGGCGTCAAAGTTCAATCACTTCGACCTCGAGCTGCAGGATTCCTTTACCACGGGGCGATTTGAGTTTCATCACGGCGATTGTGAACGCAAACAAAATGGACGCATTCAGATCATTGGACATTTTCATCCGGCCGCGACGCTGCGAGATGGGGCGGGACTGCACCTAAAATTTCCCGCCTTGGTCCAGGAGACAAGCTGCTGGATTTTGCCGGCGTTTTCGCCGTGGGCCGCGGGCACGGAATGGGAAGAGCGCAAACGGAGTCGCATCTGGGCATGCACTCCGCAACGAATTTTGCTGATCGATCAGGAATGATTGCGCAAATGTGGATTACCATAGCGCGTCATTCCGAACCGAGGGATCGTACCGAAGGTGTTGGACCACTCAAGGTGGCCTGGCTCCAGAACGGCAATCGCAGATCCGTCGCTTGCGCTCAGGATGAGAAGGGGTGGTCGCAGCTGGCCAGACTACGATCCAACTACGCGCGAGCGCCGCTTAGGTCAGTTGTGCAATGCGGGCACTTCGTTGCCTTGATAGGGATCGACATTGTGCAAGCCGGGCAATCTTTTGCCACCGGCGTAGCAGTTGGCGATGGACGTTTTAATTTGTTGATCGCTTTCACCACCAGAAAAATGCAAAAGGCGACGATCAGGAAATTGATCAGAACGGTGATGAAATTACCGTAGGCGAATACTGGCAAACCGGCTTTTTTCGCCGCATCCAGCGACATCCCCGGTTGGATCTTGTCCGAGAGCGGGATGTAATAATCGGCGAAGTTCAGGTTACCGAGAACCCTTCCCAAGGGAGGCATGAGAAGATCCTCCACGATGGAGGTGACAATTTTGCCAAACGCAGCGCCGATAATGACGCCAACCGCCAGGTCAATGGCATTACCTTTGACTGCGAACTCTTTGAATTCTTTCCACATAGGACCTTCAAATAGCTAATTGGTCACGATGTTGACAAGCTTGTTTGGCACGATCACAACCTTGCGAATCTCTTTCCCAGCGATCGCCTCGCCAATTTTGGGCAAGGCCAGCGCGGCCGCTTTCAACGTTGACTCGCTGGCATCGGTCGCGACTTTCAAGCGGGCCCGCATTTTTCCGTTTATTTGAACAACGATTTCGACTTCGGCTTCCACCAGCAATGCTTCGTCATAACTCGGCCAGGGCTGCTGCGTGACCTCGGTGGGCTTGACTCGAAATTTCGCGCCCAACTTTTCCCAGAGCTCAGACGTGAGATGCGGCGCGAAGGGATTGAGCAAGACCAGCAGCATGCGCATCGCTGTCACCGGAATTCTTTCCACGTTGGTAAAGCCATTCACAAAAATCATCATCTGGGAAATGGCCGTATTGAACGAAAGCGACTCGATGTCTTCGGTGACTTTCTTGATGGTGGCGTGAACGAGTTTGAGCTGTCGTTTATCGGACGCGATGTCCTGAATCCGCGTCGACAATTCCCATTCGCCCGCCTGGCTTTCGTCCATCATCAACCGCCAGACCCGCGCCAGAAATCGTGAAACGCCTTCCACGCCGCGCATGCTCCATGGTTTCATTTGCTCGAGCGGACCCATAAACATCTCGTAGCAACGAAACGCGTCTGCGCCATACTCGTCGATCACTTCGTCGGGATCAATCACGTTGTTCCACCGTTTCGACATTTTGCGGCCATCTTCGGCGAGAATGATTCCCTGGTTGACCAGTCGCTGAAACGGTTCTGGCTTGGAAACGTAACCGAGATCGAACAGCACCTTGTGCCAGAAACGTGCGTAAAGCAGATGCAACACTGCGTGCTCGGTTCCGCCGATATAGAGATCGATCCCGCCTGGCTTCGGGCCGCCCATCCAATATCTCTCAGCTTTTTCGCCAACAAAACGCTTGTCGTTCTGCGGATCGCAAAATCGTAGGTAGTACCAACACGAGCCTGCCCACTGCGGCATCACGTTGGTTTCGCGCGTTGCCTTATCGGAGTAACGGATCCAATCTTTCGCTTTACCCAGCGGCGGTTCGCCGGTGCCGGTCGGTTTGTAATCTTCCAACTCTGGCGGGACCACCGGCAGCTCGCTTTCATCGAGCGCGCGATGATGTCGATTCCGCCCGTCCGGCTCGGACTCCCAAACGATCGGGAAAGGCTCGCCCCAATAGCGCTGCCGCGAAAAAAGCCAGTCGCGCAGTTTATAGTTGATCGCCCGCTTGCCGTGGCCGTATTCCTCCAACCATCCAGTGATTTTCTTCCTCGCTTCCGCGCTCGTTAGGCCGTTGATGATTGGCGAATTGATTGCGATACCGTCGCCGGTGAACCCGATCGCCGATTCATCTCTTGTTGGCTGAACAACCACCACGATCGGTAAATCAAAATTTCTCGCGAATTCCAGATCCCGCTCGTCGTGCGCCGGGACACCTCCGATCGCTCCGGTTCCATAACCGAGCAGCACATAGTCAGCGATCCAGATCGGAATCTTTTTGTTATTGGCCGGATTGATCGCGTAGGCGCCGGTGAAGACACCGGTCTTGTCCTTCGATAGATCAGCGCGTTCGAGATCGCTTTTGCGCGCAGTCCGTTCGCGATACTCGCGTACCGCGGGCCACTGCTCCTCTGTGACAATTAAATCGACAAGCGAATGTTCCGGCGCGAGCACCAAGAACGTCCCGCCGTAGAGCGTGTCGGGGCGCGTGGTGAAAACACGAATGTGCGCATCGTGATTGTCGATCTGGAAATCGATCTCCGCGCCTTCGCTGCGACCAATCCAATTTCTTTGGAGCAATTTGATTCCTTCGGGCCAATCGAGTCTCTCGAGTTCATTGATCAATCGCTCGGCATACGCAGTGATGCGTAGCATCCACTGCCGCATCGGCCTCCTAACGACCGGATGACCGCCTACTTCGCTCCGACCGTCGATCACTTCCTCATTCGCCAGTACCGTGCCCAGCTCTGGGCACCAGTTCACCGGAACTTCGGCGACATACGCGAGGCGGACCGAATCAGGATCGGCGCCGCGATAAGTCGAGATCGGCTCGGCCTTGTTCGTCTCCGGATTGAACCAGGAATTGTAAATCTGGAGGAAAATCCATTGCGTCCATTTGTAATAGCGCGGATCGGTCGTGTTCACTTCCCGCTGCCAGTCGTAGGAAAAACCGATCCGTTTGAGTTGTGATTTGAATTTAGCTACGTTCTGGCGCGTGGTGATCGCCGGATGCTGGCCGGTCTTGATCGCGTATTGTTCCGCTGGCAACCCGAATGCGTCCCAGCCCATTGGATGCAGCACGTTGAAGCCGCGCATCCGTTTGTAGCGCGCGATGATGTCGGTGGCGGTGTAACCCTCCGGATGTCCGACATGAAGACCAGCGCCGCTCGGATACGGAAACATGTCGAGGATGTAGAATTTCGGCTTTGTCGGATCAAAGCTCGTCTCGCCAGGGTTCGGCACGTGAAAGAGCTGCCGCTCATCCCAAAGGCGGTGCCATTTCGGTTCAAACCGGTCGAACGGGTATGGTTTGCGGCGCTCGCTCATCAAGAATAACTAGACAGGATTAACAGGATTTCAGGATTAATTTCGGATTACGCGGCGCGGAAGCGAGCGGCGGTGGAAGGCGCGACAGGCTGGAAGCCTAACTTCCATAGCGTTGTTGTGGCTACCACTGATGCGAACTGACAATGTGATGAGTCCGGATGGAATTACTTCTTGCCACGCGTAATCAGCACAAGACCCGGGAATTTACTCAACTGCTCGGTGGAAATTTTATGGTGCGGGACCTGACGTCGAAATCCAACGTCCCTGCGATTGTCGAATCAGGCGCGACCTTTGAAGAAAACGCGACGCTAAAAGCGATCGCGATATCGAAGAATTTTCCGAGCGAAATTGTGGTTGCGGACGATTCCGGGCTTGAAGTAGAGGCGCTTGGGGGCGCCCCGGGAATTTTTTCGGCGCGTTACGCTGGAGAACACGCGAATGATCGCCGCAATGTCGAGAAACTTTTGCGAGAATTGCAGGATGCGCGAGACCGATCAGCCCGATTCTATTGTGTCATCGCCCTGGCCAGGAGCGGCCAGCTCATGACAACCGCGGTGGGCGAAGTAGCCGGCACGATTACTGAGTCTGCGCGCGGCGAAACCGGCTTTGGTTACGATCCGATTTTCGTACCGAACGGGTTTAGCGAAACATTCGCCGAGTTACCGTCCGAGACGAAAAACAAGATCAGTCATCGCGCCCAAGCCGCAGCCGCGTTGCTGCGGCATTTTAATACTGCGCTCCGGTTAGGAGAAATGTAATCGGGATCCGAACTCGAGATGGTGAACCCGGTTTGAAATGCCAGCGGCGGAAGGCGGAAACGGTGGAATTATCCAGAATCGGGTTCCCGAGCTTTGCTCCATGGTCACATCGGTGGCGAACCCCGTGATGGGGATCCACGCTAATGATGGCGATACCGCTTCCCGTGAGGTGGCGGCTACGGGCTTCGTACGGATAATCGGGTCGCGGCGTACTCACCGCCCAGGCCTTTGCATCTCCGTTCGCCGGCAGGCGCGTCTGCCCGGCTGCGCGAATGCGAGCGGCCGTCCGATGTGAGTTCACTGAAGGTTCAATTTTGTGAGGCTCAATGAAATCGACGGTCGGCGGCGGAGGCGGTGGTGGGAGAGACATGTCGGGATCAGGGGGTATCGGCGGATCGTCGGCAGGTTCAAAGCCGAACGGCACGAAATCGATCGTGCCTGTTGGTTCCGCCGCGGGTGAATCCCGGTGAAATGCAATCGCGACCGCCGAGAGATGAATCAGCACCGCGGTACCGAGTGCGGTGGCAATCGGCCATTTTGAAGGCCTATCATAAATGAGTGCCTGGTTTTTCATCTCACCTCTTTGTGAGATCAGACACGCGACCGGCAGAAATCTTACGAGGAAACGCCGCTGCAGCGTGATCAGAACATCGGCAAGCCGCCGATGCTACTACACAGCGTGGTTAGCGATTTGTCGGCGGCGCAGCGCGGATTTGGTAGCCAACCTTTGTAATCTGAGCAAGGCGCACCTTGTCCAAAAGCGCAATGACATCGCCGTGAACCGACATCATTTCGGCGCTGATCGATACCTTGATGTTTGGATTAGCGGCATGCAGCTGATAAAGACGCGGCAAGACCTGATCGTCCTGGACAAATTGGCCATCGAAGAAGACTGCGTTCCCCGGCGAGACGCGGATCGCCACGTAATCTTTGGTGACCGTAGTGGGTGGTGCGCCTTGCGCCGGCAAGTTCACCTTAATCCCTTTCATATGGGTCTGGCTCAGGCTCACCATCATGAAACTGGCCAGGAGAAAGAACATGATGTCGATGAGTGGGATGATCTCGATCCGAGCCCGCTTTTTTGGAATAGGTGAAGCGACGCGCATAAGTTGATTAGTTAATAAGAGGCGCCGGTCATGGTGAAGGTGATCGGGATTTTAACCTTCGGGGCGCAGGCTCCCGGCTTAAATCGCCACCTGCGGAAGGCGCTCAAGGCGGAATTATCCAGAATAGGATTGCCTATGCTTTGCGCCATGGAGGCATCCGTAACCGACCCACTGGCCACATCAACGCTTAATAAAGCGACGCCGCTGCCTGTGATTTTGCGACTGCGCGCTTCGTAAGGATAGTCCGGTTTAGGAGCGCTTATTGCGACGGCCTTGGCGCCGGACGCAGTCATCATTCCAGGCGGCTTTGGCGGCCCGGCCACTTGCGGAGCTTTAATTGGCTGAGCCTTTTGCTGAGTTTTCTTTTGCGGCGGCGGTGTTTGTTCTTCGTGGAATTCCGGTTGGATCTCTGGCGGCGGCGGTACTTCGGGAATTGGAATATCTTCGGGTGGAGGCGTCGGCTCTTCCGCCGGGGGTTGGTCCAGCGTCGCCTCGATCGTTGCCGTCGGTACATCGGAAGTATCGATCGGTGGCGGTTCCTTATGGAAGGCCAGCGCCACAGCGATGCCGTGGACAAGAAGAGCGCCGCCAAAAGCGGAAAGCACTTGCCACTTCGGAGCGGGCCTAAATAAAAGTGGGCCTGGCATGATAATTAGGGGCCAGTGCTAGCGCCCGGTACTCCAACCGCCGCCTGGCTTTTAATTTCAAAGGCGATTTTGTAGAAACCCACCGAGCGCAGAATATCAAGCACGCGGATCACGTTGCCGTGCACGGTGTCGCGATCCCCGCGCACGAATACTTTGGCGTCGGGGTTTTCCGAGTGCGTTCTTCCCAATATCGCAGTCAGCTCCTCGTATGTGACCAGCTTCTTGTCGAAGTAAGGATTGCCACTGGAGTCCACTGAGACACTGATGTAATCGCGTTTGGATTGCGTCTCCCCCGAGGCGCCAGTGGGCAGGTTCACTTTGATCCCCTTCATGTGCACCTGGCTCAAACTTACCATCATGAAGCTGGCCAGCAGAAAGAACATAATATCGATCAAAGGAATGATCTCGATGCGCGCTTTTTTGTGCGGGATGGGTGAGCTGACGCGCATGGCAAGATTCCTAGATTGAAGACCTTGTCGCCGAGGATGGAGTTTCGGCCCCTATCGCCACGCCTTCACGCGCTTTACTTTGGGCCTCGAGCATAACTTCCAGGTTCGTCGCCGCAGTCTGCAATTCGAACTCTAAGTTAGACACGCGCGACGTGAAAAAGTTAAAGGGAATCAGTGAGAAGATGGCGATACCAAGACCGCAGGCCGTGGCGATTAGCGCCTCGGCGATACCACCGGTCACCGCTTGGACGGCCAGTTCCTCATTGCCGAGGAAGCTAAATGATCGAATCAGGCCGGTAATCGTGCCCAACAATCCGAGGAGAGGGGCCAAAGTAACCAACGTGTCCATGACCACGAGGAAGCGTCCGGCGCGCTTGATCTCGATACCGGCGGCAACCTGCAACGCGCCCTGCAAGGAGGCATGCTGGTGATTCAATCCATTCCACATCATTCGCAAAACCGGATCGCGTGAACCGCGCGACAATCGGGACGCCTCCGCCACGTCTCCGGTCTCGATGGCGGTGAAAACTTTCTCGATCCGTTTTGGATCCCGGCGCATCCAGCGGCCTCCCCACCAGAAAACGCGCTCGAGCACGACGGCGACAGCAATAATCGACACAATCAAGATTGGCCACATGATGGGTCCGCCCTTGCGGAAGTTATCGATGAGGAAATTTGTCCACCCTGCTTTGACGGGCGCAGGGGTCGCGGCGGCCGCGGGCGATGGTGAGGCCGCGCTCAAGGTCGCGGGGACGGCTGGGCTGGGCATTGCGCCGGGTGCGCCGGGAGACATGCCAGGAGCGCCAGGAGCGCCGGGAGACACGCCGGGAGCGCCG
>DATELT010000100.1:0-2744 GCA_035276245.1 Chthoniobacterales bacterium | reverse complement strand
CAAAAAGGTAGCTTGCAGGATAAATCGCAGGCGAGTGATCCCTCTCTGTGTTCGTGGTTTGGGATGACCCGCCATTTTGTTCCCGCCCAATTCCGACGTTCGTTCCCATAGAAAACGCATTTCTATCTACGGAATGTGCGTCTAGATTGTTGAGGGTGTAGCGATGAAGTTGTTTAGTCGGGCGAAATCAGGCGCGGACGGGAAGAAGAAATCAAGCCGCGTGTGGCGCTGGGGCTGGAAAATCTCACTTCTTGCCCTCGTCGGCGGAACAGGGTTGGGCGTTCTAGTCTTTTATTCCGCGTGGGCGCAGACCTTTGACATGAAAAAGGTCGGTCAAATGCCAGAGCGCAATACTGTCTTCGACGTTGATGGGAAAGTTTATAGTCGGCTGGCGGGAGCAAACCGCCTGATCGTTCCGCTGAACGAAGTTACGCCTGCGTTCATCGACGCCTTGCTGGTGCGGGAAGATGCGCGTTTTTTTCAACATAACGGCATCGACTTCTACGGCATTGGTCGGGCGCTGATGCGCGATTTAATGAGCGGCTCTGCCAAGGAGGGTGCAAGTAGCCTGACCCAGCAATTAGCGCGTAATTCCTTGCCACTGGGTGGGCGCACCATCAGTCGAAAACTGCTGGAGGCGATGGTGGCGTTACGGATCGAGCACGAATTCACCAAGCAGCAGATTCTCGAGTTGTATGTTAACCGAATCTATTTTGGCGCCGGCTGTTACGGAGTGGAAACCGCGTCGCAGGCTTACTTTGGGAAGAGCGCTTCGAAATTAAATTTGTCCGAGGCGGCAGTGCTGGCCGGATTGATCCGAAGTCCGAATCGTTTTTCCCCGTTGCGCAACCCGGAAGGCGCGGCGGCGCAGCGCGATGCCGTGCTCGATCGGATGGTGGAACTAAAGAAGGTGTCGTCAACCCAGGCGCAACAGGCGAAATCGTCCCGCATTAATCCGCATCCAAAAAAGATGCCAATGATCCAGGAAAACTATGCGATGGACGCGGTGCAGCGCGATTTGAATGTGGTGCTGACCCAGGACCAGATCGATCAGGGTGGACTATACATTTACACTACGCTCGATCCCGCGGTGCAAAATGCTGCAACGCAGGCGTTGGAATCGACTTTAACGAGAATTGAACATCAATCGAACTTTCATCATCCACTGAAGTCGAGTTATCATCCGCCGGAAGATGGCGAAGACAGTTCGATGCCTTATCTGGAGGGCGCTGTGGTGGTGGTCGACAATGCCAGCGGGGGTATTCGCGCATTAGTAGGCGGTCGCGACTATTCGCAAAGCAAATTCAATCGCGCGTTGCCGCCGGCGAATCGTCAGGTCGGCTCGGCCTTCAAACCATTCGTTTACACGCTCGCTTTCTCCAATGGTCTCCTCCCCGGCGCATCGATCAGCGATGGGCCGATTCAGCCCGGCGAAATAGAAGGTTCGGGAAATTGGGCGCCTGGTAATTCCGATGGCACCTACGGCGGCATCCAACCTGCCTCCTACGGACTGATCCATTCGCGCAATACCATGAGCGTTCGCGTCGGCCAGTTCGCCGGACTCGATCAGGTCCAGAAGATTGCGACCACGTTGAACCTGAACGACAAAGTCCCGCACGGCCCGGCGATTTACATTGGCTCCTTTGAAACAGACCTGAAGGATCTAACGACGGCGTATACCGCCTTTCCAAATGCCGGAATCCGGAAACAAAGTTACGTGATCGAACGGATTGACGATCAGAATCATCAACCGATCTATCGCGCCGCCCATATTTCGGCGGCGGCGCTTGACCCGAGCGCGGCCTGGATGACTTCACAACTGATGGAGGAAGTGTTGACTCACGGGACGGCAGCCAGTGCGCGTTCCTTGGGACTCAAACTCCCCGCTGCGGGCAAGACTGGGACGACTAACGATTATAAGGACGCATGGTTCGTCGGTTATACGAGCACTTTAACTTGCGGTGTTTGGGTGGGATTCGATCAACCGACTACGATAATTTCGCGTGGCTACGGGGCGGCTCTGGCGTTGCCGATCTGGGTGCAGGTGATGAATAAATCAGCGGCACGTTACCCGGCCAAGGCCCTTGAGCCCACCATGCCGATGGCGCGAGTTACGGTATGCGCGGCATCTAATGCATTGGCCACGACTGGCTGCGAAATGGCTGGCAGCGCTTATGACATAGTGTTGCCCGCCGACAAAGTTCCGACGCAGGCCTGTCCAGTGCATGGCGGCGAACCGACGGAGTTTGCTCAACGCTTCGAGAACATTCCCAAGGCAATTCCGAAGATCTTTCAATCCTTCCGGAAGTTTTTTGGCGGGAAATAGTTTGTCCTGGACCAGCAGGTGCTTACAAACGGAATCATTTTGCCTAACTCGTTATGGAAATTATCAGAAGGTAATGCTATGCTTTCCCTGGTGCTCCGCTCGCCGCTTTCACGCCTTTTTCTTCTTTTCTTCCTCGGTCTCGGCAGCGCCGTTACCGCAGCCCCAACGCCTACTCCGAGCCCCACGCCCGGCCGCATCGATCCCACTTTCGTTCCCGCGCCCGGAACAAACGACGCCGTCAATGTCGTCATCCCGCAACCCGACGGGAAAGTAATTGTCGCTGGCCGCTTTACTCAGGCAAATAACGTCGGACGCAATCGGATAGCGCGCTTCAATTTCAACGGTTCGCTCGATACCGGTTTCAACCCAGGCAGCGGAGCTGATGCCGAAATTACCGCCGCTGTTCTTCAACCCGACG
>DATELT010000099.1:0-2510 GCA_035276245.1 Chthoniobacterales bacterium | reverse complement strand
GCGCCGAAACCGGAACGCAAAATCACGAAGGGATCGCCGGCGCGGCCGCCGCGGTGAATTTTCTCGCTTCGCTCGCGAACGCTCCAACGCGTCGTGAAAGTTTGGATCTGGCGTTTGGGCAACTTCACGAACGCGGCAAGGCGTCGATCGAGCAACTGTGGAACGGTTTGCAGGAAATGAATCATGTCCGTGTCTTTGGCCCGACGCCCGACAAAGCGCGGACGCCGACGATTGCATTCACGATTAATGACCTGTCGTCCACGCAGGTGGCGAAGAAGCTGGCGGAACGCGGACTTTTTCTATCCGACGGCGACTTTTACGCGATGACGGTGATTGAACGGTTAGGTCAGGCGGGAGTAGTGCGGGCCGGTTGTGCCTGTTACACGACCGAAGAAGAAGTGGAGAGGTTGCTGGCCGGCGTTCGTAATCTGGTGTAGCGGCGGTCCGAGCCGGGTTGGCGTATATGTCAAACGCCGATCTTAAAAACAAGCGCTGGCACAAGCGCCTGCACAACGCTCAACGTCCAACGCCCAATCTCGAAGGTCGGAGACCAGAAATCTGATCTTAGCTTTCTTCGTTGTCTCTGTTTAATCTGCATGTCCGCCCAAGTGGCGGACGCAAAGAGCGATGGGTAATCCGACCAGGAACGGATGCCCAAACGGGCCGGTGATGTAAGTGGCGATGTTGAAGGTTGCATGACCGAGTGCCGAAACCGGAATAACCAAGAAGTACATGAAAAGGAAGACAAGTTCGCCGTAGACGAGACCACAAAGGACCGGATGCTGAACAAGCACACGGAGTTTTCTGCTTGCGAGGTAGTAAACCGTCGCCGCGCCGAACGCGACGGTGAAATGGCAAAGGAGGCCAATCGCCGCGGAGGTCCATCCCATTTCACGCGAGTGCTGCCTCCCAAAAATGCCCCCAGCAACCGCCTGTAAAATTCGAAAGGGAGTCGATCCCATCAGACTGTAGCCGATGAACGCTTGAGTGAGATCGAAGATGCCGGCCAAGAGCCCGCCACAGAAAATCGCGGCGAAGGGACCTTTGGAGAAAAGTTTCATGTGATTGCTGATCGGTGAACAGTAAGGAGGTGTAGCGGTGTTTATGTCAAGTTCGCCGCCTGGCCAACCCGCATTCATTAAATGCTCGCGCTCGAGCAACCAAGTGATACTTGAATACCAGATGAGTCTGAGCCAGACAGGCGGTCCGAGCCGGACGGGCACTAGTTTCTTCGCAGCTTCGATTCTTTGTTTAACTTTTGTTGCATCAATGCAGGGACAGCAGCAATCGCCAGCAGAACGGGTGACTGAAATTCAGGCCGCGTTGCGTGAAGCCAAGCTGGACGGCTGGCTCTTTTACGATTTCCGGCATAGCGATCCCCTCGCCTATCGGATTTTGAAGCTGGATGAAAAAATGTTCGCGTCGCGCCGCTGGTTCTACTACATCCCCGCCTCGGGCGAGCCGGTGAAAATTGTGCAGTCGATCGAGCAGTTCAAACTCGATTCGTTGCCGGGCAAAAAACTCATCTTTCGCGGGTGGCAGGAATTGCACGAACGACTTCGCGAAGTATTGGGGCCGGCGGGTAAGGGATCAAAGCGCCGCGTTGCCATGCAATATTCGCCCATGAACGACATCCCTTACATCTCACGGGTGGATGCGGGAACGATCGAGCTCGTTCGGTCGTTCGGGGTTGAACCTGAAACAAGTGCAGAACTGGTGCAACGATTCGAAGCCGTATTTTCTCCGGCTCAGCATCAGATGCATGTAGAGGCTTCCGACAAAATGCATCGCATCATTCAGGATGCGTTCGCAGAAATCGCGCGCCGCACTCGCGCCGACGAACCTACGACTGAGTGGGACATCGCGCAGTTCATGCTCGGTCGCTACAAAGTGGAAGGGATGCAGCAGGAGCCAATGATCGTGGCAGTGAACGCGAATACCGCCGATCCGCATTACATGCCGACAAAAGAAAAGAATTCACCAATCAAGCGTGGCGATTTCGTGTTAATCGATGCGGCCACCAAACTGAACAAGCCTGACGCAGTCGCGACCGATCAGACCTGGACTGGTTACGTGGGCGAAACCGTTCCGGAAGAGTACACCCGTATTTTCAACATTGTGCGGGAAGCGCGTGATTCTGCCGTCGAATTTGTCCGCAAAAACATTCGCGCCAATAAACCGATCCGTGGCGCCGAAGTGGACGATGTCTCGCGCGGCGTCATCACACGCGCAGGGTACGGCGAACAATTCACCCATCGCACGGGCCATTCCATTGGCGAAGAAACCCACGGCAACGGCGTCAATATCGACGATTTTGAGACACGCGATTCGCGACACATCACTCCCGGCGTCTGTTTTTCGATCGAGCCCGGAATTTACCAGCAAGGGAAGTTCGGCGTCCGATCGGAAATCAACGTTTACGTTTCCGATAAAGACATCGAAGTAACCGGCCAACCAATCCAAACCGAAGTGATCCCCATCCTGAAGAATCGGTGACGTCTAAGCTTGGT
>DATELT010000098.1:0-7795 GCA_035276245.1 Chthoniobacterales bacterium | reverse complement strand
GCCCTTCACCGGCACCCCCTGGATCGCTTCCGCCAGTTTCATCCATATCTCGTTATACGGAACATCAATACGCGATCGCGTCGGCACGATAAAATTTGGACCCCAGCCTTGGGTTTCATAAAAACCCTTCACTGTCGCTTTTGTTACTTCGATCCGGGTAAGCCATTTCACATGTTTCTCGCCGAAGTAACCGGGAACGATGGCGCGCGCGGGGAAACCGTGCCGGTCCGGTAATTCCACTCCGTTCATCATCAGGGCAACCAGCGTCGTCGGGTTCATCGCCTTCTCGAAGGGGACGGTGTCGGTGTAGTTATCGACGCCGTGTAGGCGCACTCGTGCCGCGCCTGGTAACACAGAAGATGCCTGCAACAGATCTGCCATGCGAACGCCGCGCCAGACGGCGTTACTCATGAGCCCGGCATCGAGTCCATTGCTAATACACATCAAGGTCGTTTCTTGATCGATCTGTTCCATGGTCTTGAAATCCAAAATCCGATAGGTCCGCGGATTTCGAACTAGGCCGCTGATTTCGAGATGCCACAGACCTGCATCCACGCGCGGGTCGACGACATTTTTGGTCACACAGTAGAACTGGTCGTTGGGGGTGATCGGCTGAACACCTTCGCCTCTATATTGCGTGCCATCGTAACTAAAGGTCGCGATTTGAAAAAGCTTGCGCGCGATGGCGGCACCTCCGCCAGCGACTACTACACCCAGCGTTCCAAACAAAAACGCGCGCCGACCAAGCCGCGGTGAGAATTCAAGGCTCGTTGCCGTCTTTGCTAGTCTACGATTTGTCAGAAAATTGAAACCAAGGACAAGAACACGCTCGAAGAGGAGGAAACAAAGCGCGAGCCCAAGCAGCGTGATCAACCGCGCAGCGTCGATTGGGATTCCACCGTAATGGGTCCCAAGGACCGGCCACAACAGAATTGCGCCAATCACCAACGGCAGTGCAACAAAGAAGAAGAAGGTCCAACGATAGCCAACACGCTGATGTTTGTGGCGCACCATGCCGTAAATCATTCCGCCAATCGCCCCGACCAGAATTTGGCCGACCATGGAAGAGCCGACGCCCAGTTGCTTCAAGTGATTGTAGCCGCCGACCCGGCCCATAATCCAAAAGAACGGCTTCGGCGAAATGAAAACACTGAGACGGTCGCCGAGAATGACGAGCGGAGTCGCAATGTTGAACGCCCACGCCAGCAGGAGCATGGCAAAAGTCATGGCGATGCCTGCAACAACTCCGGCGAAAAAACCGCAAACCATTGCTCTGGATCGGCTCATTTGTTAGCCGCAATTATCCAAGAGGCGGCGCCTTGCACAAGCGTCGGAAGATAGGCGCCTCGCCTGTCTCGGACGCGGGCATCCTCGCCGTCGTCGATCATGCTGCTCTCGGAGAGTGGAAGCTCACCGGCCGTGTCAGACTAGAACCTAACCTCCAAGCGCGATCTTCAGAAACGTCACCAGGATCCGAAAGCTGGCGACGAATGTGCCGCGCAACGTCCCGGAAACCTTCGACTCCCCGCCCGCGCGACATCGATGATCAACCGGGATTTCCAGAATCCGCAAACGGGATCGGGCCGCTTTCATCTGCATCTCCAGATTCCAGCCATATGTTTCTTCGCGCATTGCGAGTTTCTCGAGCGCATCACGCCGAATTGCGCGGAATGGCGACATGTCGGTGTAACGCACCCCATACAGGGCGCGGATCAAAAATCCGGCCACATAACCGGCGAATACCTGTGGCACGTTCATGCTCCCCAGCTCGCGTTTTCCGCGGGTGCGCGAGCCGATCACGAAGTCATGTGTGCCGTTGATGACCGGTTCAACCAGCGCCGACATGAATTCCGGGACATCGCTCCCGTCGCCGTCTAGAAACACAATTAGGTCGCATTCACTAGAGACTGCGGCTACACCTGCGGCGCAAGCACGACCGTATCCGCGCACCGCCGAAATCACTCGGGCGCCTGCGTTTCTGGCGCGTCCCGTCGTTTGATCCGTGCTGCCGTTATCAACGACGATGACTTCGCGCGGAATTTTCGTCGCAACCACTTCGCGGACGACTTGGGCGATTGATTCCTCCTCATCCAAGGCCGGGATAACAACGGAAATCCACACGTCGACAATTACGAGAGCGATTGCTCGCGATCGACTTGCTGGAGCAATTCCAGTCGCGTGCCTGCCGGCAGTTCTCCGCTACGGGAGAGAGCGATGTAAAACTCGCTCCCCGTGGTTGGATAAAACGCCAATTGCTTGAGCTGAATGAAACCGAGCTCAAAGAGATCGCGCATCATCAGCCGGAACGAAGTCGGAGTGAAACACCATTCATGAACATCGAGATAGGTTCCTCGCTCGCTCACATCGCGGATCGCCTGCTTCGCCTGCTCCAATGAATGGACAAGCTTGAACTCGCCCTTGTCTTTTGCATCCCAGGCGATGCGCCCGTCCCGGCTAACCACCGTCAGAAAATACTCCGCTGCCGTTCCCGCTGGATGAACTTTCGGCGGATTCCTCGCGGTATCGATGACGCGCCCGATACCAGTAATCGGGCGAAAGTGATCGAAAGAATAACGCTTATCGGGCACAGCCAGTGAAAGGACGCCATCTTTTTTCAAGAGCGAATCGCAGTCGTTGAGGAACCCAATCAGATCAGTGGCGTGTTCGAGCACATGCGAGGCAATGATCCAATCGTAAACGTGGCGGCGACCGATCAGTTCGGTGTAAGGCCGGCCATCCCAAACGAAATCGACCTCCTCGATGTTTTCCACCGCAATCCCGTGCGGCCGGTATTTCTCGATCAACGCTTCTTTGTCGCAATGGTCGAGCACGTGCACGCGAAATCCCTGTTTCTTTGGCGCAATCGGAGAGCAACCTGCGCCAATCTCCAAGCCCAGACCGTTGCGCTTGATATGCGACAGAATAATTTCCTCCCGAGTCATGATGCGGTGACGCGATGAACGATTCCTTTGTTGCGCAAAATCTCCGCGGCCTCGCTAAAATAATCGCGGACGTCGCTTTGCGAACGAATCCAATCAAGATAACGGCCGAGTCCGTCTTCCAGATCCACCTGCGGAACGTAACCCACAGCCCGGATTCGTTCTGTACCGCTGATAAGATGGCGCATTTCCCCGGGCCGAAAATCCCCATTTATTTCCGGCGGGATCTTTATTCCGAGTGCATTGGAAACTCGCTGCGCAATTTCGCGCACGCTAACGGCTTTGCCGCTGCCGACATTCACTGGCAGCCCATCGAGCGCATCCGTTTTCGCGGCGAGGAAATTGGCCCGGGCAATATCCTCCACGAATGAAAGATCGCGGGTTTGTTCTCCATCTTCGTAAAACACGGGCGGCAGATTGTTCAGCAAACGTGTGCAAAAAATCGCGATGACGCCGGTGTAGGGATTGAAGATCGACTGTCGCGGCCCGTAGGTGCAGGAATAACGAAGCGCGACCGTTGGGATCCCGACCTGTTTTCCCCAAAGCAGCACCAGTTTTTCCTGATCGACCTTCGTTAAGCCATAAACCGTTTCGCCACCGACAGGTGCCTCTTCGGGCGTCGGCACGCTGGTAGTCGCCTCATTGCACATCGGACACCGCGCCGACCAATCCCCGCGTTGCAATTGCTCCACCGGCCGCACCCTGGGAAAAACGAGGCCGTGTTTCGGGCAGGTGCCAGCGCCCTCGCTGTAAACCGCTTGTGAGCTGGCAACGATCACTTTTTGGATTGGCAGATTTTTTTCGCGAACGATTTCTAGCATCTGCGCCGTGCCCAGCGAATTCACATGCACATATTTCGCCATCTCTGGCATGTAACCGCCATACGCCGCCTGATGAAAGATTACGTCGATATTCCGAAGCGCATTCTCAATAGTCCCGCGATCGCGCAGATCGCCCTGCACAAATTCGGCATCTCGGTTGATCCAGGCTGGTCTCCCTCGCTTGTGGGTGTTTGGTTCCAGGTTGTCGAGGATTCGCACCCGCCATCCTTCGCGCACGAGCAAATCGGCGACGTGCGAACCAATCAGGCCCGCTCCCCCCGTGACTAGTGCGCGTCTCTGATTTTTCATCGCATTGTTTATTCAATCAGCTCCGCTCAATATTGCCTTGTCATCCCGAGCAAAGCGAGGGATCACACAAACAAGTGCTGGATCGTGATCCTTCGCAGTATATTCAGCTCAGGATGGCACGACAGGCGGGCGGAATCGCTCGCGTCCATCACGCGCGATTAGCTCGCCTAGAAACTTCCTTGTCGCCGGCGCGCCAACGTCAGACTTCTTATCCAGCAAATCGCCACATAAACGCCCCAATCCCGTCGCATCATCGATGTCATAGAATTTAGGCAAGACATGAATGTTTAGTGTTAGTTCCCGCGCTCGGTCCAGCGTTTGAGTAAACACCAGCTCGGTACTCCAGTCGATATCCTCGAAAAGCCGACGATATCCTTTCCTCATCCCGATCAAATAATAACCGCCATCATCGGATGGACCCAGCACAATGCGGTTGTCGCCGCCTTGTAACTCGACCACTGCTTCGCGAAAGGCATCCGTCGTCACAGTTGGGCTATCTGAATTAATCAGACAGCAGGATTTGAAACCGACACGCAGCAGGTCGGTGACCGCGTTCATCAATCGCTCGCCGAAACTCTCGCCACGTTGCGGAATCAGAATGAAATCCGATGGCAAAACATCCACGTAGTCGCCCTCGCATCCCACGGGCGTAAAAACAGCGACACCCCTCGATTCTCGTCCTGCACCGACGATCGCTGTAGCAATATCACGCAAGAAACACACATTTAGCTGAGCGGCTTCCTCGGGAGTGAGCGGTGGCTGTAAGCGTGTCTTCACAGTCCCGGCTCGCGGTGCTTTAGTCATGATTGCGAGCGCGCAAAGCGCTGGTGCGAACGAATGGTCTCGTCGTGGGTCAAGGACCTGATGCATTGTCACTGGGCCGATCGAACAATCAAATTAACCCTTTTTACTCCGCGATTTGTTCACAAAGAGTTTCTTAATCAAATTTTTGATTCCCTTGAAATATTCATCTTCAAGTTCTGAACAACATTCGTCTTTTGTGGGCAGCGCCCCTCGTCGAATTCAGCTTGAGACCAATGTGAATAAATGGGTAGGCTTTTCTCGAATCTGCCCTACGAGGATAGGCAGGCGCGCATTATCACAACTTGTTCGAAGTTGTTCGCTTCTTTTTGCACAATGAGTTAACACCGCCGGGGTGAAGATTCCATGGATAAAGCTTGTTTTTAGTGTCGGAATTTTAATTAGCCTGGTTTGGCCAGGTTCAGCGGCCGAGGGACGTGAGCCGATTCCAGAACTGTCGTTGCTTGAGCTGCAGAAGATTCTCGCCAGCAAAAAGTTTATTGATCTAACGCATGAGTTTGCTGCCGGAATTCCGCATTGGCCTGGTTTTCCGGATGAGCAACAGAAGACAATTTACTGGTACGAGAAACAACCCGGCCTGATGGGCGACGGATTTTTCGCGGAGGTCTTTACCCACGTCGGTCAATGGGGCACGCACGTTGATCCGCCGGCGCATTTTCACAAAGGTCTGCGGACCGTTGATCAAATTGAACTCAAGGAAATGATCCTGCCGCTTGTCGCTGTCGATGTGCACGAGGAATGTGAAAAGGACCCGGACTACACACTCACAGTCGATCGCCTGGAAAAGTGGGAAGCAGACCACGGAACAATTCCAGCCGGTGCGTTCGTGGCGATGCGAACCGATTGGTCGAAACGCTGGCCGGATGCTGCCAAAATGGCAAACAAAGACAACCAGGGCGTCGCTCACTATCCCGGGTGGAGTTTGTCGGCGCTGAAATATCTGTACGAGAAACGAAAAATTACTGCCTCCGGACATGAAACGACCGATACCGATCCGGGATTGGCGACAACGAAAGACGATTATTCCCTGGAAGCTTACATCCTGGGTATCAATCATTATCAAATCGAATTGTTAACTAACCTTGATCAAGTGCCAGAGTCCGGCGCGATCGTCGTCGTCAGTTTTCCCAAACCAAAAGGCGGCTCCGGCTTTCCCGCCCGCGTATTTGCGATTCTGCCTTGAAACTCTCGCGGCTGTCTTTCGTCGAAATCGGAAAAAATGCAGAGCCGATAGAGCCGTTGAGCGACGCCGCGAGAGATGTTTGCCACAAGACGGCGGGGCTGTATGAACCAGCAAGGTCATACCCGCCGTGGATAGGATATCTGGTTCTCGAAAACGACGCGATAGTCGGCACGTGCGCATTTCGTTCGACTCCGCAGAACGGAAAAGTCGAGATCGCGTATTTTACTTTTCCAGGATTTGAGGGTCGTGGTTTTGCCACCGAAATGGGGCGTCATTTGATCCAAATCGTGAAGGACACGGAGCCCGGGACCAGGATTTTTGCGTTTACGTTGCCTGAGAAGAATGCTTCCACCCGCATCTTGCAAGAGATTGGGATTCGGTTTCGCTGGCGAAACGCGTGACGAAGACGGGCGAGTCGTCTGGCAATGGGAATTACCGACAGTATTAGAATTTGGCGAGGGTCTTGGAGGCGCGAACTCCGGCGAGTCCGGCACTCAAAGCCTTTCGCCCGACTCTGGGTCTTGAGCTTGTCGAAACGGCTCCGTCTCGAATACGGTTCATGCCTGCGGGAGTTTGGATGCGACCACGATCCATGGTCAAAAATGTGCTTGCTCAGTTGACCGAAAGTCGCGGCAGGAACGAAAATAGCCTTTGAATCATGCACATCACCGATATCATGCGAGGAGGGTCTCCGACTTTCTCGTTCGAGTTCTTTCCTCCGAGAACGCCGGAAGCGGCCGAGATTCTCTACCATACGATTCGCGATCTCGAATCCTACATGCCGCACTTTGTCAGTGTCACTTATGGCGCCGGTGGCTCAACTCGAGATTTGACCCATGACCTTGTCGAGCGCATTCAGCACACCACAAAACTGGATCCGATCCCACACCTGACCTGCGTCTGCCACAACGAAGAAGAGATTGAAGCCATTTTAATTCGATACGCTAAGTCGGCGATTGGAAATATTCTCGCCCTCGGGGGCGATAGACCGGCTGGAATCGCGTACGACAAATCGCGCAACTCGTTTCAACACGCGATCGACCTGGTGAAGTTCGTTCGCAAATTCAACGAATCGGGCGCACATCCCGATCAGCGCGGTTTTGGGATCGGCGTGGCGGGTTTCCCTGAAGGACATCCGGCGACGCCGAATCGATTGATCGAAATGGATCATCTCAAAGCGAAAGTCGGCGCCGGTGCCAACTACATGGTCACACAACTATTTTTCGATAATCGCGACTTCTACGATTTCCGCGAACGGTGTGCGCTTGCCGGCATCCACGTCCCCATCATCGCCGGGATAATGCCGATCACCTCCATAAGTGGACTCAAACGCATCGCTGAGCTGGCCGGTGGCACACGCTTCCCAGCCAGGCTTCTGCGTGCCTTACAGCGATGCGAGAACGATTCGGAAATGGTCAGGCGGGTAGGTGTTCATTTCGCCCTGGAACAATGCCACGATCTTTTAGATAACCATGTCGCCGGCATTCACTTTTACACGCTCAATCGCTCTGACGCGACGCGGCTAATTTTTGACAGCCTTGGTATTCCGCGTCGATCGAATGCACAGGCCCAGAGTGTCTAGTCGAGCGATAGCGCCCTGACGGTAGATAGGTTTCAACGTGTGGCTCCGTAGGAGGTACCGCTGATGTCGGGATGGAAATTACTCGTGAATCGTCGCTGATGTCGGTGTCGAATTTGCCGGTATCTATCTCATCAAACCG
>DATELT010000097.1:0-4252 GCA_035276245.1 Chthoniobacterales bacterium | reverse complement strand
CAGTGAGCCAGATCTGGGTAGAGACCGGCGAGAGTCAACACATCTGTCCACTTCTCATCGGTCTAGAGTGGCTACCCCGCTTGGATTTGAACCAAGAATAACGCCTCCAAAGGGCGCTGTGTTACCGTTACACCACGGGGTAACGTGGATTCACGATTTTCGATGCGGCAACGGAAGTTGCAACTCGGTCGTAATCCCAAACGAAAACGCTGGCAAGGCGGATCCGCCGCTCCGCGGGCGATGCCAATCAATAATGCGGCGTTCGCCGTCTTGGATTAATATCGAGGTCCGAGCGGGACTGGCACGACTGCTCGATCCAGCCACAACGCCGTGCGGGAGGGACGTAAACAGGCCCCATTTCAATTTCCTTCGCTATTCGCTCGGCTTGGTCAAACGAATATCAACCGTGGTACCCCTGCCGTGAACACTGGAGATGGAAATTTTTCCGCCATGCGCTTCGACGACCGAGCGAGCGATGGCGAGCCCGAGACCGGTCCCACTTGCCTTCCCGTGCGTTACAAAAGGCTCGAAAAGTCTTGGCAATATCTCAGTCGGAATGCCAACGCCGGTGTCGGAAATGCGCAACACAACTTGATCCTTCACCAGATCAGTGGTGATGGTGAGGATCCCGCCGCCGGTCATTGCTTCGCGTGAATTCTTAATCAGGCTCGACAGCATCCGAACGAAACGGGCACGATCAATCTCGATATTCCCGTCGTAACGAATGTGTTTAACGAAATGGATGTTCTTGCCGGGCAGCAGACGCAGCGATTGTTGATTCAGTTCATCCAGCATCCCCCAAATGGAAACGATTTGTTTGTGAAGCTGGGTCGAGCCTCGCGCGTAATCGAGAAGTTCCTGGGTCATAGCCAGCATTCCATCAACCGCCCCGTCGAGCATGCTGGTCAATTCGCGCAATCGCGGATCATTTGTTTCGCTCGCGATCAGATCGGAGCAGCAACGCACGATACAGATGGGGTTCTTGAGATCGTGAATGATCGAGTTTGCCATCGACCCGACGAGACTGAGGCGTTCGCTGCGCATGATTTCGGTAATGAAATGCGAGTTCACGCTGCGCATGCGTTCGGTGATCGAACGCAAAAAGTTCATGTGCAACCGGCTGGGCGCCAGTTCCAGGATGTGCTGAAAAGTTTGTTCCTTAACCGCGCCAAGCAAAGTCGGCTCCGCGGCTGATGCCATCGCGGAGTGCGGCTGGCGGCTCAGAAGCGCATCTTCGCCGAAAAAATTTCCGGTTTGAATGTAATCGAGCACTTCCTGACGGCCGCCTCGGCCTTGTTTGGAAATCTTGATCGAGCCGCCGCCAACCAAATAAAGCGAATCGCCCAGATCGCCTTCCTTGAAAACAATGTCGCCGCGCTTGAGTTGGAGGATGTTTACGTTGGGCCGGATTCTTTCGAGAACTTTTTCACCAATGCCTTGAAAGAGTCGGTTTCGAGACAATTGCTCGAAAGCTTTTGCAGGCGCGGGACTCATCGAAATTTCAGCCAACCGCGGCGATATCTGTCGTGTCTGCTTTTGACTGATCGGCCCCAGAAAGCACCGAGGTGACAACCGCCAAAATCTCAACCGGCGCGAACGGTTTGCCGACAAAGCCGCTCAACCCGTTGCTCATCATTTTCTCGATACGGCTGCTATCAACAAATCCAGCCATCAAAACCACTTTGGCGGCAGGCGCGATCTGCCGAAGACGCAGGAAAGTCTCTTCGCCATCCATCAGCGGCATCGACAGGTCGGTCAGAACAAGATCGTAAGAAGGTCCGGTGCGCCGGAACAGGTCCAGGCATTCAAACCCGGACTGCGCGACAGCCACCTGATATCCGGCTTCGGTCAAAACGCTGTGCAACAACTCCAGTGCCATGGGTTCGTCATCCACCACCAGAATGGAGTGCTTGTGTTCATCTGCCGCCCCTGCGATCAACGCTTCGTCGAAGTTTTGCTCCAGCTCGGGCGGCAGCATTCTTTTGCTGGTGGAACCGCCAGCTTGGGCGACCAACTGCGCCGTGACCTGTGTCGCGCGCTCAATACTCGCGCGCAGCATCTCAAAATATTTTTCCGAACCCGGACTTCCCTCCCAGATATTCTCGATCAACGAGCTCGTCCCGGAAATGATCTGAATCAGGTTGTTTAGCTCATGGGCGACTCTAGACTTTTCGTCGTCCTGCAAATTTTGTCGGTTAGATTCACTCATTTATTATGGGAGACTGAAGGTCAGGCTTTGCTGCTAGGCGTGCTTAAAGGGCATTTAACCAAGGCGAGCAGTTTAGATGCCCAAGTCGCAGCCTGAATTGCAGAAACGTAGAGCCGGGTGCGCGTTACTCAGGCGAGATCGTATGTAGAAAGTTGTTTCTGCCGGCTCCTTGCATAGGCGAAATCCGCCGCTGACCGTCCTCGCCAAACCCCCAAAAATGGGTATATTTTGTTCCCCTGTTTTATGCCACAGCTGGAGATCAAAAACTTACGTGTTGCTATTGGCGAGAGCGAGATCATCCGCGGTCTCAGCCTCTCCGTTGGCTTGGGTGAGATGCACGCCATCATGGGCCCAAACGGCTCGGGCAAAAGCACGCTGGCGAAGGTGATTGCCGGGCACCCCGATTATAAAGTCACTAGCGGCGAGGTGCTTATGGATGGCGAAAATCTCCTCGAGCTCGAGCCGGACGAGCGCGCCCGTCGGGGGCTCTTTATGGCGTTTCAATATCCGAGCGAAGTGCCGGGCGTAACGATCGCGAATTTTTTGCGCGCCGCCATACAGTCGCGGCTACCGGAAGGGGAAGAGCTCGAAGCAACCGATTACTACGCTGAGCTTTACGAAAAGATGGATTTACTGGAAATCGATCGCGCCTTTACTTCCCGCGCAGTCAACGAAGGCTTCTCCGGCGGCGAAAAGAAGCGGTGCGAAATTTTGCAAATGGCCATGCTCGAACCGCGATATGCCGTTTTGGACGAAACCGATAGCGGCTTGGACATTGATGCTCTGAAAATAGTGGCGAACGGAGTAAACTCGTTGCGCGGGCCCCACCTGGGCGTACTTTTGATCACCCATTACCAGCGTTTGTTGAACTATATCATTCCCGATTTTGTCCATGTTATGGTACAGGGGCGGGTCGTGCGCAGCGGCGGGAAAGAACTGGCGCTCGAATTGGAGGAAAAAGGCTACGACTGGATTCGCGACCACGTGGAGGAGCCAGTGGCAGCGTAATTATTAAGGAAATGAAAACGGATACTTCAGCCGTCAATATCGATCGCGACATCGGCGACTTTCATTACAAGGTCGATTACGGCTTCGACGCTGGTGTCGGCCTGAACGAAGGCGTCGTGAATTACATCTCGGACGTGAAAGAGGATCCGGACTGGGTCCGAGAATTTCGGCTCAAAGCGTTGCAAACTTTTGAGAGCAAACCGTTGCCGACCCACTGGGCGAGCAAGGACCTTGAGGCGATCGATTTTAGCAAGATTCGGTACTACCTCGCGCAGGGTCAGCGCTCCAAACGCTCCTGGGACGAAGTTCCGGAGGACGTGAAGCGAACGTTCGAGCGTCTCGGCATCCCGGAGCAGGAGCGAAAATTTCTCGCCGGCGTGGAGGCGCAATTCGATAGCGAAGCGGTTTATTCCAACATCAAGAAAGCTGTCGGCGAACAGGGTGTGATCTTTGTCGGGTCGACGGAGGGTCTCAAAGAACACCCGGAGATTTTTCGGCGTTGGTTTGGCAAAGTAATCCCGACTGGCGACAATAAATTTTCTGCCCTGAATTCCGCGGTTTTCAGCGGGGGTTCTTTCATCTACGTGCCGCCAGGTGTGAAAGTGAAGCATCCGCTACAGGCCTACTTCCGCATCAACGCAGAGAACTTTGGCCAATTCGAGCGAACACTCATCATTTGCGACGAAGGTTCCGAGCTTACCTACATGGAAGGCTGCACCGCGCCGAAATTTAATACCGCGACCCTGCATAGCGCGGTGGTCGAGTTGGTGGCGATGCCCGGCGCGAAGCTCCAATACATCACAGTGCAAAACTGGTCGGCCAACGTTTTCAATCTCGTGACCAAACGCGGCCTCGCGCACGAGGAAGCCGAGATCAAATGGATCGACTGCAACATCGGTTCGCGACTAACGATGAAATACCCTGGCGTGATTTTGAAAGGACGCAAATCGCGAGGCGAAGTGCTCTCCATCGCGCTGGCGAACAACGGTCAGCACCAGGATACCGGCGCAAAGATGTTGCACGCGGCGGATGAAA
>DATELT010000096.1:0-8862 GCA_035276245.1 Chthoniobacterales bacterium | reverse complement strand
TGGTCATTCCCCGGGGCCAACGCATCGCCCGGCCCAAGCAGCTCAATTTCCCGATTTTGGTCAAACCCGTGAAGGAGGAAGCTTCCTATGGGATTTCGCAGGCGTCGTTTGTCGAGACGGACGAGCAGTTCCGCGAACGAGCGGCGTTTATTCATGAGAGCCATGACGCCGATGTGATTGCCGAGGAATACATCGAGGGCCGCGAACTCTATGTTGGATTAATGGGCAATTCGCGGCTGAAGGTTTTTCCAATTCGCGAGCTGGTCTTTCGGGAAGTGCCACCCGATGAACCGAAGATTGCGACTTATCGCGCGAAATGGGACGAGGAATATCGCAAACGTTGGGGTTTGCAGAACAAATTTGCCGTAGGACTCGAGCCGGCGCTGATTTCACGGATCGAAGGAACATGCCGGCGCATTTACCGGTTGCTCACGATCGACGGCTATGCGCGGATCGATCTGCGGTTAACGCCGAAAAACGAGATCTATTTTATCGAAGCGAATCCAAATCCAATTCTGGCCGAAGACGAGGATTTCGCCCAAGCTGCGGATAAGGCCGGCCTGCCCTATCCACAGTTGATTGATTGCATTATCCGGCAGGGGATGAATACGCTGCGGGACTGAGTCTCGCACCGAGTCCACAAAGGGCACTAGGTAAAATCTGGAGTCCGGCTAGGAATCCATGGTGTCCTTAGTGGACTTTGTGTGAGCCCTCAGGAAGGGGCTTTTACTTAGGCAGCTGTTTCCGCAATAATGCCGCCATGGCGGACGCGATTACCCCGATGATGCAGCAGTACCAGCGGCTGCGCGGGAGTGTGCCGGCGGATGTGCTGCTGCTTTTCC
This sequence comes from Chthoniobacterales bacterium, assembly GCA_035276245.1. Taxonomy (GTDB): domain Bacteria; phylum Verrucomicrobiota; class Verrucomicrobiia; order Chthoniobacterales; family UBA10450; genus AV69. The sequence goes on along the minus strand of DATELT010000096.1, from coordinate 8,020 downwards.
GCCTTGGCGATTTCTACGAGCTGTTTTTTGAGGACGCGAAAGAGGCGGCCGGGCTGCTGAATGTCGCGTTGACGAAGCGCAACGGTGTACCGATGTGCGGAGTACCGTATCACGCGGCCCAAAATTATATCGCGAAACTGATCAAGGCGGGAAAACGGGTCGCGATTTGCGATCAGACAAGCGAGCCGCAGCCGGGGCGGATCGTGACGCGCGATATCACGCAGATCATCAGCGCGGGCACTGTCAGCGAGCTCGGTCTACTGGAAGCGAAGCGCGCGAATTATCTTGCGGCGATTTACGAACACGAATCCGCCAACCCGGCTCGGACCAGTCTTGGATTTGCTTACGCTGATTTAACGACCGGCGAATTTCGGCTGATGCAATTGAGCAGCCAGGCAGCACTAGCTGATGAATTGGCGCGGGTCGGACCGTCGGAAATTTTGGTGAGCGAAGAACAACGCGATCGATTCTCTGCGATTGAGCATACGCTCGGCCACGACAGCTACGCGTTTCTTCCTGAACAGGCGACGTTCACTCTGTGCGAGCATTTGAAAACCAAATCGCTTGATGGTTTTGGATGCACGGACATGCCGGCCGCGACCGGGGCGGCGGGCGCGATCGTTCATTATCTCAAGCATCATTTGCGGCGAAAAATTGATCACCTGGCGACCTTGCGCTGTGAATCGGCGGACGATCACGTTGTCCTTGATGCCGCGACGCAGACCAATCTTGATCTGGTCGAATCCCGCGGTGCTCGCGACACCAGTTTGCTGGCCGTGCTTGATCGCACTATTACTCCGATGGGGGGACGGAAATTGCGCAGCTGGATTTTGCAGCCCTTGCGCGATTTGAACGAGCTGAATTGCCGACAGCAGATGATTGCGGATTTGCTGCACGAATCGGACTTGCTGGGGTCATTGCGTCACGCGCTGAAACCGATTCGTGATATCGAACGCGCCGCCGGGCGGCTTTCGCAGGCTTCAGGAAACGCGCGCGATCTGGTCGCCTTGAAAAATTCGCTGCAACAAATTCCGCAGCTCAAGGCGGAGTTGGGCAAGCTGATTGAGCGGATCAATTTCGGAAAAGCCAACCCTCCTATGGAGGCAGGCGTGTCGCCTGTAAGTTCTAGCACGATGCAGCCGACATGGCTGCCACCACAGGAAAATATAGAATTCGCGAAATCCCTTGCCGAGGATCTGCAACCCGAAATCGCGGAAATGCCGGAGCTGGCGGCGAAATTACAGGCGGCGCTGGTCGATGAAGCGCCGCTGGTGTTGAAAGACGGCGGAATTTTCCGTGACGGTTTTGATCCGCAGCTCGATGAGCTGCGCAATGCTTCGCGCGAGGGCAAGAATTGGATCAACGCCCTTCAGGAGCGTGAAATCGGCGCGACTGGAATCAAATCGCTCAAGGTGCGGTTCAATTCCGTCTTTGGTTATTTCATCGAGGTCACTAAATCGAATCTAGGTAGTGTGCCGGAGCATTATACCCGCAAGCAAACAACGGTTGGGGGGGAGCGCTTCATCACTCCCGAACTAAAGGAGATGGAGGCAAAAATTTTGGGAGCGGACGAGCGTGCACGGAACCTGGAATATTCGCTTTTCCAAAAATTGCGGGATGAAACGCTGACCGAACTTGGACCGCTGCAAAAGACTGCGGGAGCGATCGCGGTGGTGGATGCAATTGGCTCGCTGGCGGAGACGGCGCGTTTGTTTCACTACTGCCGGCCGCAATTGGATGACTCGCTCCGGTTGACGATTTGTGATGGTCGGCATCCCGTGCTCGATCAAAATCTGGTGGAAGAGAAATTCGTTCCGAACGATACCGAGCTCGACGGCGAGAGACTTCGTCTCGCCATTATTACCGGGCCGAACATGGCCGGCAAATCGACCTACATCCGGCAAGTTGCACTCATTGTTCTGATGGCGCAGATCGGAAGTTTCGTGCCCGCACGAAGTGCAGAAATCGGTTTGGTCGACCGCATTTTCACCCGGGTAGGCGCGAGCGATGATCTTTCTCGCGGGCAATCGACCTTCATGGTCGAAATGAACGAGACGGCGAACATCGTGAATAATGCGACCGAGCGTAGTCTCATCATTCTCGATGAGATTGGGCGCGGAACCTCGACCTTCGATGGCTTGTCGATCGCATGGAGTGTGGCGGAATTTCTGCACGACAAGATAAAGGCGCGCACACTCTTCGCGACGCATTACCACGAGCTGACAAAGCTGGCGATCGACCGCAAAGGAGTAGTCAACTTCAACGTCGCGGTACGGGAATGGAATGAGCAGATCATTTTTCTTCGCAAAATCGTGCCCGGCGGCGCGGACAAGAGCTATGGGATCCAGGTGGCGCGATTGGCCGGCTTGCCGCGCGAGATTCTGGATCGCGCTAAGGACATCCTGGCGCATTTGGAAAATCCAAACGGCGCAGTAGTTCACGGTAAGGCAAAAAGAAAAAGATCGACCGAGACTTTGCCCAAGGCGCAAAAGCCGCAGCTCGATTTGTTGTAGGTAGGGGCGATTGACCGCAATCGGTCCGAGCCGGACTTGCACGTGCGGGAGGTTCTGTGAACCGCCCCTACCTGGCGCAAAGCTCTCGCTATCGCGCGTGTGGTACCCAGACAGGACGGCCATGCGGAATGACATTTCGCCAGCGAGTGTCGAACCGCCAGAGACTAGCGTCCCGCGCTAATTCGAGTGCGCTGCAAAATTCGTGGTCACTGATGCCGCGGTTGATTTCGGCGAAGCGCGGTTCCGTTTCGGCTTTGTGAGCGGGATAATATTGGTCCATCACGTTGACATAGGTATCGGGCGACAAGTTTTCGGCAATCCAGCGCATGATTTCGCGCGTGTCCTCGAGCAAACCGGGCATGACGAGATGCCGCACAAGGACGCCGCGTAGCGCCAGGCCGTTTTCGTCTACTTTCAATTCGCCAACCTGCGCGTGCATGGCGGCGATTACCTTGCGTGCGGCTTCGGCGTAATTGCTGGCGACGAGATATTTCCGGCAATGCTCCGGGTCCCAGAGTTTGAAGTCGGGCATGTAGATGTCGACGACGCCATCCATCCAGCGAATGCTTTCGACGCTGTCGTAGGCCGAGGTGTTGTAAACGAGCGGCAAACGCAGGCCGCGTTCGACCGCGATGACCAGCGCTTCGAGGATTTGCGGAACTACGTGCTCGGGGGTGACGAAATTGATGTTGTGGCAGCCGATCTCCTCAAGATCAAGCATAATACCGGCTAGTTCGGAGGCGTTGACTTCGGCGCCTTCGCCGAACTGGCTCGTCTCGAAATTCTGGCAGAAGACGCAACGGAGATTGCACCAGCCAAAGAAAATCGTGCCCGAGCCGTTCCAACCACGCAGACAATCTTCTTCACCGAAATGTGGGAAGGCGCTGGCAACGCGTGCCAGTCGTCCACTTTTGCAAACTCCGATCTTGTTATTGAAGCGGTCGATTTCGCAGTCACGCGGGCAAACGCGACATGAGCGCAGTGCGTCGACGGCTTCGGCGGCACGATGCTGAAGGAGGCCGTCCTCGAATGCGCGGACGTAAGCTGGAACGAAATCTCGGTGGCGTAATATGAATCGTCCGTCTCCATTCAACTCGACGGGCGGGGAGCCATTACGAGGGCGGAGAAAATTGCTCAGGGTCAAGTCAGTAAGGTGTTTTTGAACATTCAACCCTCAACGCTCAAGGTCCAATGCCAAATGGGGGGAGCTGCGGAATCGCGGGAAAACTAAGGTTGCAGTCGCAGCTCGGATGCCTGCTAGTCCCACAGGGGAGACGCCTGCGCCCAAGAATCACCATTTGTCGTGACGGGGGGTGATGCTGAAATTACAATGATGGTAGCGTGATATGGCGGTTAAATCCGAGAAGGAACTGAGTGATGATCAACGCGCGCACTGGCTGAAAGCGGTGGCGGCGATCGAGCTGCGGAATTTCGGTTACGCTATTTCGCTTTTGCAGGGAATCCTCAAACAGGAACCGCAGTTTCTTACCGGCCGGCAGCTCTTGCGCCGGACGGAGGTGACGCGATTCAAAGCGGCGAAGAAGAAATTTTTCAACGTCTCGACTGCTTCGGTTTCGATAATGAAAGCGCAACGTGAAATTAAGAAGGACCCAAAGCGCGCGGTCGAATTGATTGAAAAAATACTCGAGGACGAACCTTATAATAAACAAGCGAATTTGGCATTGAAAGAGGCCGCAGCGGCAGCGGGGTGGCTGGAGACAGCCGTCTTTGCGCTGCAAACCTTTCTCGAAGAAAACCCGCGCGACACCAAGGTGATGCACGAACTGGCGCGGCTCTACCACGACCTGGGTGACAGCGAGCGGGAAGTAGAAGTTTACAATCGAATCAGCGCAATCGATCCGGCGGACGCGGCGGCGGTGCGGCTGGGAAAGGATGCTTCGGCCCGCGGCTCGATGAAGAGCGGAGGCTGGGGTTCGGCCGAGAGTTATCGCGACCTGATTAAAGACAAAGAAGCAGCAGTGTCACTGGAACAGCAGAGCCGGATGCAGGTGCCGGACGAATTGTTAAGTCAGCAAATCGCGGAGAGCTACGCCATGCACGAGGCAGAGCCACAAAATGTCGATGTCGCGCGACGACTCGGATCTTTGAGTGAGCAAAAGGACGATCTGGAAGCGGCGATTGCCTGGTACCGATATGCGTCCGATCTGACGCACGGGAGTGATCCAGGATTGGTTAGAAAAATTTCGGATCTGGGTGTGAAGCAAACAGAGCGCGAGATTGCGGCATTAGAAGACGCAGTGTTGAACAATGCCGGCGACAGTATGGCGCTGGCGGAAAAGCAGGTGGCGCTGGCTGCGGCGAAAAAGCGACGCGCGGAAGTGTTAATCGACGAGGCCCGGAAACGGGTAGAGCGCAATCCGACCGATTTGCAGTTTCGCTTTGAACTAGGGGAAAATTTGATGAATGCGGGGCATTTTCGTGAGGCGTTGCCGGAGTTGCAGCGGGCGCGGCAGAATCCGAATGCGCGTTTGCGAGCGATGAATGCGCTTGGGCGTTGTTATCGCGAGCTGAGTATGTTCGATCTGGCGGCCAAGCAATTGGAAGAAGCGGCGCACGAAATTGGGACGATGGACGCGACAAAGAAGGAGATCGTTTACAACCTTGGCTTGGTTTACGAACAGATGGGCGATCGCGAGAAGTCGCTTGCCTGTATGAAGCAGATCTATGAGGCGGACTATGGCTACAAAGATGTAGCGACGCGAGTGGAGAGCTCTTACGTGAGGAAGTAAAAGCGCTGCCGCGATTTTACGGCCATCTTAAGCGGATGCTGCGAAACAAAGGTGCCGGCAATTGCTCCGGCCACCTTAATCTATATAAAAACTATGAAACGGAAATTTTCCATAAATTGCCTGGTCAGGCTTGGTATGGTTGCCATTGCGTTTATTGGTTTGAGCCGGACAGCCCTTGCCCAATATTCGAGGCCATATCCAACTCCTGACTATAGTGGTAGTTCAAGTCCATCAGCACAGGGAGCGGCTAAATCCAAGTCCAATACTGCAGGTCGCAACTTGAGTTCAGCCGACAAAGCTTTCATCAAGGACGCGGCCAAGGGCGGGATGATGGAAGTGGCGATGGGTCAGGTTGCACAACAAAATGCGACCGATAGTGAAGTGAAGAATTTCGGCGCGCGGATGGTTAAAGATCATGGCAAGGCGAATGACGAATTGAAGGCGCTGGCCAAGGAGGAAAACGTCCAATTGCCCGCGGAAAAGGAACCGGGCAAATGGAAGTCAGACAAGGATTACATGGGCCAGATGGTGCAGGATCATGAAAAAGACTTGGCAGCCTTCGAAAAAGAAGCCAAAGAAGGCAGCGATCCTGATGTGAAGAGCTTCGCCAGTAAAACCTCCGGCGTCGTGCGAAAGCATTTGGACATGGCGAAAAAGATTGATTCGAAGTTGAAGTAACCCGGTTGATGTTTGTTTGCTGCGAGACGGCGCGTCAAAAACGGCGCGCCGTTTTTGTTATTTAAGATAGTGTCCCGCCACTCTGGCGGCTTTTCCGTTAGTCCTTCGGCGCATCCTCAGTTGCGCTGATGGTCTCAATCGCTGGGGTCAGGTCACTCCGGCGGATACCGAAGAGTTCCTCGCGAGGGGCGAATCGATTGACGAGCGATTGATAGCGTTCTTGAAATAGCCCGACTAATTCGCGCGCGAAGAGATTGGTCGTGTTTATCATGGAAGTCTCGTGCTGGCGGTAGAGACAAAGGATGTTCGGAACGAAGCCAACGGGCAGATCTTGTTGAGCGAAACGAAGCCACATGTCGTAATCCTCCCAACCGAACCATCCAATTTCACTTAAAGTGTGATCATAACCACCGAGCTCGAGAAGAATGTCGCGGCGAAACATCGCCATTGCATCCACGTACGGCCCTTGCACGAGGATTTCCGGGTCCCAGTCATAATAGGAGAGAAGGCCGACGGGATGTGTGGGTGTTTTTCGAAAACGACAAAGAATGCTGTAAGCGGCCGCGCACTGCTCGCGCTCCATCGTATTGAAGAGAAGTGAGAGAGCGGGGGGAGTTACGAGATTGTCCGCATCCATCATAAAGATGTAGGGTGCGCGGGCGATACGGGTTCCGACGTTGCGCGCATCGGCCAAGCCGGTGTTGAAACGTTTCCGGACAAGACGGACTGGCCGAGTTACCCGATTTTGAACGCGTCGAGCGCGTGTCCATGAATCGTCGGTCGAAGCGTCATCAATGATGAGTATCTCGATCGGCACGGTGAGGATATCAGCGGAGCGATCGATGGCATCGACGCAGCCTTCGATAAAGCCAGCGTAATTGTAGAGAGTGATAAGGACTGAAATTTGCGGAGCGGGAGCACGAGCAAACTCGGCATTATCATGAATGGCACAAGCCTCTTCACCGGCACTCAATCGCGATTCTTGCTCCCGGCGGCGCTGCACATAACCGGCGCGTCTTGTCGCGACATTTTCGCGCAGATGCTGTCGCTCGAGCGTGGTCGGAGGAGGCGGCGGTGTTTCCGGAATAGCGTAATTTCCGTTTGAGCTAAGAAGATCTTTTCGCAGCGCGTTCCAAAAACTGTTCCTTTTCAGCAATGCGCCGTGCAATGTTCCCGGCAATGCGGCCGGCTCGGGGTCGGATTGTGGTGTTCCAGAAATCATGTGTTCAGGTGCTTCTACGTCGGTGCCGTTATTGTCGCGTTCGAGGGTTTGCAAGAGCGCGGCGCAGCCGCTGGCCTGGCGCAATTTGGTGCGAATGAATTCGGCGCCAGCGGTGGCAATGCGCGCACATTCCTCTGGGTGATCGAGGTAATACTGACAGGCCTCGATGAGAGAGTCGTGTTCGACCATGACGAAGTGCTTGTTTGGAATGAGCGGGGCGTATCCGGCGCAGTTTTCCGTGACGATGCAGCAACCATTGGCCAGTCCAACCAGCATGCGGTGCCATTCGAAGTACCGTTGATCAGAGTAATGGACGTTGAGCAAAATTTTGGAATCGGCGAGTAGTGCGTTGCGTTGCGCGGCGGGCAAATAACTGCGTGACAATTCCGTTTTGGCGAAGCCGAGTGGCACGAAACGCAGGTGGCAATTGCGCTGCGAAAAGAAATCTGTGTGGCGAGCAAAGAAACGCTCACGACGCGCAGTTAACGAGCCCAGAAAGACAAGATCAACTTCGCGCGCTGGCGTTTCCCCAGAATGCCCAAGCAGCTCGTGGTATCCAAGCGGGAGATGATGCGCGCGAATGCCATGGGCGCGATAGGATTTCACCCCGAGCGGGTTGATATCAGCGACGGCGTGGGCATAGCAGCTCCAGCGCAAATTCTGTTCAAACCACCCCGTGGCGGGTTGCTCGGTGCAAAGGAAAACGAGATTGGCGCTGAGATCGCGCGCCGTTTTTCTGGGCACCTGTTCGAGGAGAAATAAATTGTAGTACTCGTGCGGGGTTAAGACGATTTGCAGGGCATCGTTGTTGTCCTGCTCGGGCAGTCGATCGAAAAGAAGTTCTGTTTCACAACCGA
>DATELT010000095.1:0-2382 GCA_035276245.1 Chthoniobacterales bacterium | reverse complement strand
GACCGCCGCCCCTGCCCTACTGCGAAAACTGCGGCGCCAACATGAGCGGACCGTTCTGCGCGCAATGCGGCCAGCACGCAGTGGACTATCGCCGTTCATTTGGCCGCGTTTTCGCCGATGTCCTCGATTCCTTTCTGAATTGGGACTCCAAATTCACCATGTCGCTTTGGCTGTTGATGTCGCGGCCCTGGAAATTGACGATCGATTTTCTATCGGGAAAGCGCGTGCGCCACATGCATCCGCTGCGCCTCTAGTTACTCATCAGCATCGTGTTCTTCTTTGCCGTTAACTACTGGGCCAAATCGATTCATGCCGGTCCTAGCAAATTTTCCGACAAGGATCGCGCCGACGTTGCCGCTGAGCTCGACAAGGAAGACATACCGCCGGAGTTGAAAGCACGAATCCGCGGCGCGATCGACGCGAAGAGATCGTCCCAACCGGAAGGCCAAAGGCCGTCGCCGTCACCCGCAGCCACCACCACGCCGCAACCCAGCGCAATCGCGTCGCCGACGCAGCCAATCGCGTCGCCGTCTTCCTCTGGCGACTACGGACCGATGGTGCAATTCGACAAGCCGCCTTCCACTGCGTTCGAAAAGTGGCTGGAGCAAAAGGCCAAGGACAAAATGGGCGAGCATGGCAGCAAGATGGCGCTCTTCATTGCAACTTTGTTCCAAAATCTTCCCTACATGATGCTGTGCTGCATCCCGCTCTTCGCCTTGGTGCTCAAGGTGCTTTACCTGCGTAAACGCATCTTCTACATCGATCACCTCATTTACGCCCTACACATCCACAGTTTCGCTTATCTCGCCATCATCTCGATCGTGCTCATCACTATCGGCTTGAACCAATGGATCCCCGGCACTCTTGCGGGTTGGATCATCGCAGCACTCTGGGTGTCCTTCGCCACCCAAATTTTCCTGTCCATCCGCCGCGTTTATCGACAGGGCTGGTTCTTCACCATCTTTAAGTTTTTTCTCGGCGGCTTTGTGTATCTCATGGTCCTCGCTGTCGCGCTTGCGACGACGTTTTTCATTACAATCGCGTTGCCGTAATTAACCAGCGCCGATCAGCTCGCGCGCTTTTGCCAGGGCGTCGGCCATTTTGCTGACATCTTTGCCGGCACCACGCGCGGAATCAGGCCGGCCACCGCCTTTGCCGCCCACGATGGGGGCGATCTTTTGGATCAATTCATTGGCGCGAACGGAAGATTCTTTTGGCGCTGCCGCCACGAGATCGACGTGACCGTCGGAAGCACTCGCGAGAAAAATTGGTCCGCGAATTTTCGGTCTCAAGGCATCAACAATTGCCTGCAAGAGATTCCCGTCCGCGTTTGGGATTTCGGCGACACAAGAATTCCTTTCCGAATGTGAACTCGCCAGTTCCTGTGCGATTGCAGCCGCCTTCTGCCGCAATTCGGATTCCGCGGCCTTGGCCTGTTTTTTCTCCGACTGATGAACTTCTTCTTCGATTTCCTTCAGCCTTACCGCGCGTTCCTCAATTTTCTCGATAACTGCTTCGATCCTCGCCTTCGCAGGGATTGCCGGCAATGGCGAAAGGTCTTTCTTTCGTTTGGCCAGGCTTACAAATTTCTCATCCTGCCGGCGAATTTCCTCTTCCGCCCATTTTTCTACCTGATCGCCGGCAACCGCCTCGACACGACGCGTGCCGGCAGCAATGGCCGATTCGCTGACGATCTTGAACCAGCCGATGTCGCCAGTCGCGCGGACGTGGGTTCCACCGCAAAGCTCCATCGAATAACCATTGAGCGCACTGGTTTCTCCCCCGATTTGCACTACGCGAACGAACTCACCGTATTTGTCGCCAAAGAATTGCTGAATGTTGGAACGTTTTTTCGCCTCGGAATACGGAATCTCCGTCCACGAAACGGGCGCATTTTCTTGAATCTTTTCGTTCACCAACTTTTCAACATCCTGCCTTTGCTGAGACGTTAGTGCTGCACTACTGAAATCGAACGTTAGTTTTTCCGGCCCAACGTAACTTCCCTTTTGTGTCGCATCCGACGAGACGATTTGGTGCAACGCCCAATGCAAAAGATGCGTGACCGTATGATGCCGTTGAATCGCGCGCCGGCGATCAGTGTCGACTGAAACGCGAACAGCTTCGCCGGGTTCTGGCGCACGGCCTTCGATAAGTGCAGCCCGATGAACAATCACGTCGCCGCGTTTCTGGGTATCAGTCACGCGTAACTGGCCAACTTCCGTGCGATCATGCCCAGGTACATGAAGCAATCCGCGATCTCCGACTTGTCCGCCCATCTCCGCATAAAAGGGCGTTTGATCGAGAACGACATTTAGTTCGCCCTGCTTTTTGCCGCGCAGAACCGTTTCGACAACCGATTCGGTCTCAAGAAAATCGTAACCC
>DATELT010000094.1:0-9663 GCA_035276245.1 Chthoniobacterales bacterium | reverse complement strand
TACATGAACGGGAAAATCTGTCCGTGGGGATAGATCTCGCCGCCATGCAGGACCGTTTGACCCGCTTGATACCAGGTCCGGTAATCCATGTCTGTGCCACTGCGTAGAAACCGTATGAACGGAATCAGGGTGAAGGTGATCGCGGTCGCAATAAACCAAACGCGCAGGAAAGACTCCATGCGCGGAGTTTCCAATCGCTTCGCCAGGCCAGTCAGACGAGCGATCACAACTGGGCTTTGCGTAAGCGCTTCATCAATGCGTTGGCAGTTGTGCTCGCACTTTGTGCCAGTCGGTACTTTGTTCGTAGGCATGGGCGATTTGAAAAATGCGCGCCTCGTCGAGCGCTTTTCCGAGTAGCTGCAATCCAATCGGCAATCTCTTTCCGTCCTCTGGGTTGGCAAACCCACAAGGAACGCTGATCCCGCAAATCCCAGCGAGGTTTGCTGCGATTGTGAAAATGTCGGCCAGATACATTTGCAATGGGTCTGCTGTTTTTTCGCCGAATTTGAACGCAGGCGTCGGGGCCGTTGGCGAGACCAGAGCGTCTACTTTCTCGAAAGCCTTAGCAAAATCGTGCCGGATGAGCTCCCGCACTTTCTGCGCGCGCAAGTAATAGGCGTCGTAATAACCGGAGCTGAGAACGTAGGTGCCCAGAATAATCCGCCGCTTCACTTCCGCGCCGAATCCTTCTTCACGAGTGCGGGCGTAGTGGTCAAACAAATTGGCAATGTTGCCTGCCCGATGGCCGTAACGGACGCCATCGAAGCGAGCAAGATTGGCCGACGCTTCGGCCGTTGCCAAAATATAATAGACGCTGACGGCGTAATCGGTGTGCGGGAGCGAGACCTCGAGAATTTCCGCGCCAAGTGACTTCAGCTGTTTCACCGCAGCCATGATCGCGCTCTTCACCGCCGGCTCGAGGCCGTCAATCATGTACTCTTTTGGCAGCCCAATTCGAATTCCTTTCAAATCGCGACCAAGATCCTTTGTGTAATCCGGCACGGGCGCGTCGAGCGAAGTCGAATCCCGCGGGTCGTGTCCGGCGATCGCATTCATGAGCAAGGCAGAATCGTGTACAGTTTTCGTTAGCGGCCCGATTTGATCGAGAGAGGACGCAAATGCGACCAGGCCAAAACGCGAAACCCGGCCGTAGCTTGGTTTGAATCCGACCACGCCGGAGAGTGCGGCAGGCTGACGAATCGATCCGCCGGTGTCACTGCCGAGCGCGCCGAAAGCAATGTCGGCGGCGACCGCGGCCGCTGACCCGCCGCTGGAACCACCCGGGACGCGGGACAGGTCCCATGGGTTGCGGGTCACCTGTATGCTCGAATTCTCCGTCGAGGATCCCATCGCAAACTCGTCCAGGTTCGTTCGACCGAAGGGAATCGCACCGTGTGCGCGCAGATTTTCGATCGCGGTTGCTGTATAAGGTGCGCGATAGCCGCCGAGAATTTTCGAGCCGCAGGTACATTGCTGGCCTTCAACGTTGATCAAATCTTTCAGCGCGATCGGGATCCCGCCGAGCGGCAAATTCACATCCGCTTTTTCTGCTTCAGTTGTAGCCGCAGCGAGATCGTGCGCCAGGTAGGCGCCGATTTTGTCATCAACCGCATTGATCCGCTCTTCCAGCGACTCCAGCACTTCCGCCGGCGAAACTTCGCGCCGCCGCAGCAGATCCTGAACTTCGACGATGCTAAGCGCCGGCAGTTCGCGCTTCGTCATTCCACAACTTTGGTAACGATGAAAAGATTGTTGGCCTGGCGCGGCGCGTTGCTTAATGCCCGCGCGGGAGTGAACCAATCGCTTGCTTTGTCTTCGCGAAAAACATTAAAAATCGGAACACCGTGGGCTGCCGGTTCTACACCCTCAACGTTCACTTCATTTAATTTCTCGACGTAAAGCAAAACGTCGCCCAGTTGCTTTTGAAAAAGCTCCCTCTCTTTCGCCGTCAAATGCAACCTGGCCAATTGTGCCACATAGCCGACATCGAGTTCACCCATTTTAGAAATGGAACCGGGTCATCAGCCATATAACGGCCGCGGTTAGCGCAATCACCAGAACTAGAAAAATGATCCGGCCTTCCCGGCGTTCTTTCCGCAATGAACCTGGCCGGCGGACGCCCCATTCATTGTCGTCCCAGCGTTTATCGTGCAATGACAACGACGCATCCAGGCGGCTGCCGCGCTGGTTGGCTCGCTCCAGTAGTTCCTCCCGTTGCTTGCGCGATGTTTCCTGCGCCAGCCGCGGCGCGTCGTCGATCATCCGCTGCAATTTCTGCATCTGATCGCGCAGCGCATTCTCGCGCCGAGCCAGCTCTTCTTGTTGTTTATCAACCGCCGAGCTGGATTTAGCCGAACGCCGAATCATTCGCAAACCTTAGCCCTTGGCCATCCACCAGAAGATTAGCAAGCTCAGCAATCCAATCGTGATCAGAGGAAGCGAGAGGGCGAATCCGATCAAAACCCATTGGCTGAATGAGCGCTCGCCTCCACCGCGAATGACCTCGGGCGCGGCTTCCGGCAACGACACTTCGTCCGCATCCTGTGTCGCGATCGCTTGCAATCGGCTTCGCTGCTGGCTGAATTCCGCACGTGCATCGTCCACGGTGCTCAGCGCCCGGCTCAATTCCCGGTGCAAATCTGCGGAATTCCACACTTTGGGATCGATCGCTTCCAGGATTTCGAGATGTTGCCCGAAGCTTTCGCGTGTGGCCCGGAGTTGTTCGAGTTTCTTCTGTGTTTCGTAGGCTTCGCGTTCTAACACGACGAGGGAACGCGTTAGCTTGTCGGTCATCTCCGCCCGACCGCGTTCCAATTCCTCCTGTCGCCGACTGAGTTCCTCCAGTTCGCGCTTTTGTTTTTCGATCTGCTCCTGTTGACGGCGCAATTGCAGCAATTGCTCCTGCGCCTTTTGCACCTGTGAATCGAGCAGCTCGGGCGTAACTGTATCTTCCTCGCTTAATTCCAGCATCTGTTCCATCGCACGAATCCGTTCTGGCATGGGTTTGCGGAGCCAAGCGTCGTGCCGGGCTCCAATTTAATCGGACATTAAATATTAAGCTTCGAATTTCCAGATTTTTCGGTGCCAGTCTGCAATTTTTCGGCTAACTCGCATTCGCCACGGCAAGCAGACCTTCCCATTCCCGCGAAAGCTCCTCATAAGCGCCCACCGTCAGGTGGTGGAGCTGTGGAATGTGATCGAGGAAAGGTCGTTGATAGGGTTTCGGGCCATGAAAATGAATAATCTTCGCCTGGTCGTTGGCGCCCCAATACGGTTTCCAATTCAACTCCGGCCGCAGCTTGTTCCAGCGAAAATTTTCTCCCCCGAAGAAGCGGATGAACGCTCCCTGGTCCCAACTCCCGCCTTGCGGATCGCCGCGCAAATACGTGCGCACACTTTCGCGAAACGCTGGCTCGACTTCGCGCAAGCCAGCCAGATTCATCCACATCACCCCTGCGTTGATTTTATGGTAGTTGTTTGGATCGAATTCGCCGGCAACCGCAAAATACCGGCATTCGATGGCGGAGAGTTCGTCGACGACGTCGGCGCAAAACATCACGTCGCAATCCGTGTACAGCACGTGATCATTCAATCCCAGACGTGCGCCCAATTGCGGCAGCTCCAATTTCAAAAACATCCCGCGTAACGCCGAGCGCGACGCATCGTCAACCGGCTTCGGGATTTCGGCAAAGTCGTTGAGGTAGGAACTTTCCAAATTTATTACTTCCACGCCGTGATCGTGCATCCATTTTGAAAAGGCATTTTCTTTGCCGTCGTAGAGCAAGTATGGCCGCAACCGCGTGTGCGCGAGAGCGGTGTGCACTGCGACCTTGGCCAGATCAGCGTAAAGTGGAAAGGCCAGCGCGCTATCGTTCGTGGCGAAAAACCAATCCATTGTTCAAATCGATGGCTTCATTTCCAACAACATGCCCCTAAAATATTCCGTCTCCGGCATCGTCGGTAGGACTGCGTGATCCAGCGCTTGTTCGAAACGCCGGAGCCGTCGCGCCGATCGACGCGCATCGACCAATGCTGCCGAGATTGTTTCGGATAAAATTGCGTCGCTGATGTGGTGGGAGCAGGAAAACGTCGCCAGAATTCCGTCGCGCGAGAGCAACTTGAAGGCGCGCAAGTGCAGCTCCCGGTAACCGCGAATGGCGTCGCGTATGCCGCTTTTCGTTTTCGTGAAGGACGGCGGATCGAGAATGATTAGGTCAAATTGTGCCCCGGCTTTTTCTGCGGCCCTTAAATAGACAAAAACATCCTGTTCGACCCAGCGTGCGGTAAGTTGATTGCGCTTCGCATTTTCGCGCGCTGCGACGAGGGCATTCGTCTGCGTCTCGACACCGATTACTTCGGTCGCGCCCGCTTTGGCACAAGTCAGCGCAAATGCTCCCTCGTTGGTAAAGCAATCGAGAACGCGTTTACCGGCCGCCAATCCCGCTACCGTCGGATAATGCGGGAGTTGGTCGAGGTAAAATCCCGTCTTTTGCGCGCTCAGAGGATCGATCAGAAGTTTCACCCCACAGATTTGAAATTCGCATTCCCGAGCCTCGCCTTGCAGCACCCCGCTCGTTGGTTGTAAACCTTCCGCGCGTCGCACCACTGCGTCGCTTCGCTCGATAATATTTCCCGGGTTCAGAGCCCCCTGGATCGCGTCGACCAATATTTGTCGGCGTTGATCCATCCCAAGAGTCGTTAGTTGCAAAACAAATTGATCCCCATAGCGATCGAGAATTACCCCCGGCACTCCATCGCTCTCACTCCAAAGCACGCGATGCAGTTCCGGGTTTACCTGGCGGCGGGCACGATATTCCGCCGCCTGCCTGATTCGTCGTTTGAAGAAATCAACATCAAGCTCCTGCCGCCGATGAGAGAAACGCCGCGCCACAATCTGCGACTTCGAATTCCAGATCGCGCTTCCCAGCATTTTGTCGCGTCCGTCCTTGAGCGAAATGACATCGCCATCGGCCGGGTCGCCAAAAACCTTCAGCACCTCGCTCGAGAAAACCCAGTCGTGACCATGCAGGATTCGGGAGCGCGGTCGAACAACAATTCCAGCCATAAGAGGCGGAAAAGGTTCAACGCCCAACGCTCAACGTCCAACACTCAATAGAGCCCCCATTAGCACGCCTGCTCAGCCTGCCCGCCGCGGCGGGCGAAAGCCCTTCGGAGTTGAATGTCGGGCGTTGAGCGTTGAGCGTTGAAAAATGCAAACTGCAACCCTGCAAATGACGTCGCAAACTTCAATCGACCTTCCCGGAATTAAAAAACTACGCAGCGGCAAAGTCCGCGAAGTTTTTGACCTCGGGGACACCCTTCTCTTCGTCGTCAGCGATCGCCTTTCCGCCTTCGACGTAATTCTGCCCGACCCCATTCCATTCAAAGGCGCGGTCTTAAATCAGATTTCGGCGTTCTGGTTCAAGCGTTTTCAGAAGGTCGCGAATCATTTTGTCACCGCAGATTTCGAAGAGTTTCCTACCGAGCTGAAAAAATTCCGTGACCAGTTGGCTGGTCGTTCCATGATTGTGCGCAAAACGACGCCGCTCACGGTCGAATGCGTCGTGCGCGGTTACCTGGCGGGATCCGGTTGGAAGGAATATCAGCAATCGCAAAGTGTTTGCGGAATCAAATTGCCGCCCAACTTGCGACTCGCCTCGCCGTTACCGAAGGCCATCTTCACACCTTCGACCAAGGCAGAACAGGGTCATGACGAAAACATCGACATGAACGAGTGTCGCCGTCTGCTCGGCGACGAAATTGCGGCTCGAGTGGAAAAGTTAAGCCTGGAAATTTATTCCGCTGGTCGGGATTACGCGAGTGAACGCGGCATCATTGTCGCTGACACCAAATTCGAATTTGGAACGCTCGACGGGAAATTGCTGCTGATTGACGAATGTCTTACACCCGATTCGTCGCGTTTCTGGCCGAAAGACCAGTATGTGGTTGGGCAAAGCCCGCCCAGTTTCGATAAACAGTTCGTCCGCGATTACCTGGAGACTCTCGATTGGGATAAAACGCCACCAGCTCCCCATTTGCCGCGGGAAATAATTGAAAAGACAAGCGCGAAATATCGCGAAGCGTTTGAGCGTCTAACCGGTGGAAAGCTTTTGTAGCCGCCCCGCTCTGCCGGTGGCGACTACAACAAATCATCGACGAGCGACTGCTCCTCTTTCAACTCATTCACGTCCGGTCGGTCGCTTCTAACAGCTGGCGACGGTCCGCCGCGCGCCGGGGGAAGTGTCAGCGGAGCTTATCGGCCATTGCCACCTGGCGAGACATTGGCGCCGGCCTTCACGCTAACACCCGCGGTGTTGGCGCTGACTGCCACATTTCCGCCAACGTTAACGGTGCCTGGGGTAACGTTGATTGCCCCGCCAGAACCGGGCGCAGTATTACCCAGCAGCGACACAAGCTGAGCGCTGCTGGAGACCGAAACTGCAGGGCCAGAGCCAACAACATTGTTTGCGGCACGTGAGGTTACGACTGCGGATACGGGCACGCCATTGTGATTCCCGGCCAAGCCGTTGAGCGCACCGATGGTTTTGCTCAGCTGATCGTTTGAAGCTAAAACCATCGTGGTTCCACGACCGATGACCAAATTTGTCGGAACAAGGGTTCCTTTTGTCAGTTCTCTGGCCTGGTTATTGATTGCTGCCTGAATCAGCGGCATGCTGGGCAAAATCCTGCTCTCGGGAAAGTTTACCAAAGTCGATGTCTTCACGATCGCCGCCAGATCAACATCGACCGGCTCGGGAATAGTCTTTGCCTCCGGTCGCATGATCACCATTTTTCCAGGGCCCAAAATTTGTGAATCACCAAAGGATCCGTTTCGCGATAGACGCAAACTGCCTTCGAGCACCAAAACCTTGAGGTAGTGCCCAGGGCTATATTCCATCATTATCGTCGTTCCGGTGATGGCTGCCGTGATCGCCGCGGTGTGAATTTTCGCCCCGCCTAATCCTTTGGGCACTTGCAGGAGCATAGATCCTTTCTCCAGAGTCAAATCCCGGGTGCCGGTTTTGAAACTGAAGAAGGTCTCCGCACCGAGGCGCGTCAGGGTGTTATCCTGAAAAAGCAACTCCGAGCGAGATTTGATGCCGGTCTGTAGACCGAGATTGTCCTTGATAACATCGCGCAAGACGGCGGGACGATCGCCTTTCGCGGGCTCGATCACATTGACGCGGTTGATGATTTTGGTGACCTCGGCGGAGGTGAGAGGGCCCGCAACGGCTTGCTGAACAACGGCTCCGCAATAGAGAGCGACAGCGACTAGAGAGACCCCGGCCCTCGGCATGGATATTGTGCCAACCATATATAAATTATATATTTAGAATCGAATCATCACCCAGTTTTGGCCTCACCTAGAGAACCCAGGGTCCCACCAGCGGGCCTCATCCGTAGGACGCATCCGAAAGCGCCGCCCTCTAGCGACGTTTTTTCCGCTACGTCCGACCATCATGCCACCTAAACGCATACTGGTCGTCCTTCTCGTTGCAATGCTTTGCGCCGCAGCCGCCATTTTGCTGGATTTCAGCGCTCCCAGCTATTACCGGCAGATCGAATCGGGGCTTCGGGACGCCATCGCCCGCTTCGGGCGCACAACTCCAGCTAATCCCGACCTGCTCTTCCTCGCGATTGATTCCAATTCTGTGACCCTGGATGCAACACTCGATCTTCAAGGCTTGTTCTCGTCCAGTTCAAGCGATCCTGGTTCGGGCCGCGCCCTCCAGATCATGGCCAATGGCTGGCCGTGGAATCGCGAGATCTACGCCATGGTTCTGGAGCGCCTCGTCCGCGCTGGGGCAAAGGTTGTTGCTTTTGATTGTCTATTTCCCACTCCGGCCCCCGGTGACGATGCCTTTCATGTCGCACTGGAGCAATTCAAGGCTCAGGCGGTTATTGGAAGCAATTTCGTTTCTCCTGACAATGTCGAGCGATCGTCCAGAATTCCTTCCAGCTATGAGCCGCCGGCCGAAACACTGATTCGCAAGACAGCTGCGCAAGATGAACGCGTCGGGTTCACGAATTTTTTTGCTGATGAAAACAAGGTTGTGCGGGGCGCTCAATACCGAGTTGCTTTTGGTGAGCGCGAGAATTCGGTCGCCACTTACCTTTCGTTGTCCGCACGCGTTGTTGCAAAAGCCGGGCGCGCGGAACTGATTCCAAATGATCTCGCCGAGCATCTGATCCGGTTCACAGGCCCGCCTCGAACGTCTTTTCGTCCCCGCCCGCTCTTCGAAATCTTTGTTCCGGAATATTGGGAACACAATTACCGCTCCGGCGAACTCATCCGTGACAAGATTGTAATCGTCGGAGCGGCAGGAAAGTGGCAGAAGGATGAGTTGCTGACGCCGTTTGGTCCGATGCCAGGAGCCGAGGTCCACCTCAACGCTCTCAACGCCCTGCTCCATACCGAATTGATCGGAGACCTTTCACCGTTTGCCAGGGCAGTTGCGACGATACTAACCGCCATCCTCGGATGTGCCCTCTGGCTAAGCATCCGCTCCCCGTGGCTGCGCTTGCTCGCTCTTGCGGGGATTGACGCGGCTACCCCGTTTTTCGCCGTTTGGTTTTACAACCACCAAAATCTTTATCTTCCTTTCCTGGCACCACTCCTGGCCCTCAACTCAACTGTTTTCTTCTGCCTGGCTTCGGATTTCGCTTTCGAACGTATCGAGAAAGCCAGACTTCAGTCGACATTGCAAACGCGCGATGACCTCACCCATATGATCATTCATGATCTGCGTGCGCCCCTGAACCTGGTAACCGGCTATGTCGATATACTGGAACAAATGGCTTCCGATAAACTGAATCCGGATGAAGCAGAGTGTGTCACTGGGGCAAAACAGGGCGCGGATAACATGAGCGACATGATCAGTACGCTTCTGGATGTCGGTCGGCTCGAGGCAGGTAAAATGCCCCTTCGTTTTCAGGATCACGACCTTGGGGAGATCGCGCGCAAGGCTGCGGATCAATTTACCCCTGTCCTCCGAGGTCGCACCCTTCGTTGTCAGATACCGCCCGAACCAGTGGTGGTCACTTGCGACGCGGATGTCATTCGGCGGATTCTTGAGAATCTAGTCAGCAATGCGCTGAAATTCACACAGTCAGATGGAACAGTTCTGATAAATGTTGAGCGCACCGGGGCTGATGTCATCATTTCTGTCAGCGACAACGGCGAGGGGATACCGCGCGACGAGCACGAACACATCTTTGAAAAATTTGGACAAACAAACAGTGGCCGCCAACATCGGTATTCGACTGGCCTCGGCCTCGCCTTTTGCCGGCTTGCAGTAGAAGCGCACAAGGGAAAGATTGGCGTGCAGAGCGAACCCGGAAAAGGAAGCACGTTTTGGTTCACGCTGCCGACTCGCGATCAGTCCGGCGTGAACAATACGGGCAACTCACAATCGGCTCACTTCGAGCGGATTGGGTAATTCAGTATGCCAATCCGACTCGGCCGCCCAAATGTTGAGACACGACAGCGCGTATCCCTGCAGTTTATTTAAGGCGCGCCAAGCAAATCACTGACGAGCGATTTTTCTTCCTTCAACTCGTTCACGCTGGCGTCAATTTTCCCGCGGCTGAATCCGTTGATCGGCACTCCTGTCACCACTTCGACCTTGCCGTTTTTCATGCGCGTCGGAAAGGACGCGATTA
>DATELT010000093.1:0-8478 GCA_035276245.1 Chthoniobacterales bacterium | reverse complement strand
GAACATTCGCATCGGATTGGCTAAGGAAAAACAGATTCCCATTTTTCAAGACCAGTGCATCGGTGATGCTACCCTCGATGGTAGAAACACCGGGTACGAGATCCCCGCGCTCGGTCCCAGGGGCAAAAACAGATTCCTCCGCCATGAAATTACATGGGCGAAGAAAAGGAACGATGCAACCCGTGCCCCGAAGTGGTTGTAGTTTTTTTGGTAAAGTCTGAGCCGGGCTGGGACGAACCTGGATTTCTGTCGCGTACCAGTCGAACCGATCGGAGGACTGGCGGAAAACCTGAAAATTAAGGCTAATGTAGCTGCCAATATGGAGCTGACTGGTGGGTGTCTCTGCAGTGGGACGCGGTACGAGTTGAAAAGCGAGCCCTTTTCGTTGGGAGATTGTCATTGCATCGATTGTCGGCGCAGTGCCGGTGCGCCCGTTGTCACATGGGGATCAGTGTATCGCAAGGATCTGCGCCTAACGCGGGGCGAACCGCGCAAGGTTCAACATGCGGGTCGGATTCGATCGTTCGCGGCGTGTTGCGGTACGCATTTGTTTTTTGAAGAGACTAGCGATTCAGAAACGGTCGACGTCACGATCGCGTCGCTTGATGATCCAGCGCCGTTCCCGCCGGAAAAAGTGATCTGGCTCGAAGATAAATTGCCTTGGGTTAAGCTCGACAACTCGCTCCCGCATTTCCAGAAAAGCGGGTAAATCGATCCGCCAATTATCGAAATAAAAGAGCATCCGGGCTTCGCAAACTACTGGGAATATTTTTCTAACGGGGCACTTAGCTGGCGGATGACGGGTAGAGCCTTACGAGCCTGTGATTTGTCTGTGAGCTTTGGCGTAATTTGTATGAACTTTGGCGTGATTAGGATGCTTGACGGTTTGACATTCCGCATCTGGACCGACTTAAGTTGGCCGTATGATTTTAAGGCGCTCGTTTTTCCGCGGTTTTATTATAGGCAGCTGCTGGCTCATTGCTCTGTTCGTCGCGTCTAATGAGACGATCGGCGGGCCAACCCCGACCTGGGCGCAACTTTCTCCGGCCAATTCGGCTCCGGCGCGCTCCTACCTTTCGATGACCTACGATCCGATCAGCGGAAAAATAATCATATTTGGCGGATTTGATGGCCGACGATATCTCAACGATACCTGGGCGTTCGATGGAACCACCTGGACACATCTGCGGACCCGCGGATTGCCGCTGGCACGCGCCGCCGCTCAGATGGCCTACGACGCGGTTACTCAGAAAGTCGTGCTTTTCGGCGGATTCAACGGCCGAAATTATCTCGGCGATACCTGGCTGTTTGACGGGGCGACATCACGTTGGCTACGCGCCAGGCCTGCGCATTCGCCCACGCCAGTCACCAGTCCAATGCTTTTCACCGATCGAAACGGCCACGTTGATGTCTATGGCGGCTTTGACGGGCAGTTCTATCAATACCAGATGTGGCAATGGACCGGAACTGACTGGAATCAGTTGAATCTGCCCGCGCTACCGTTTGCCCGTTCTTCGGCAGCAGTCGGCGTTAACGCTTCCACAGGAAAGGCGGTATTGTTCGGTGGCCTGGCAGACATCAATCCGATAAATACCTGGGTCTACGACGGCGTGACTTGGACCGAAAAGTTTCCAGCGACTCAACCATTGTGGGTCTATGCCGGCTCTGCTGCTTTCGATGCGGCGTTGAATGCGGTTGTTCTCTTCGGCGGCGGCAGTGGCGGCGTTGATCAAGATACGACCTGGAAATGGAGTAGTTCCAATTGGACTCAGGTCTTGACGACGCAATCGCCTCCGGCGCGCGAAGGCGCAGGGATGGTCTACGATCCGCGGTTAGGTCACGTGATCGTCTTCGGCGGACAAAACAATGAGATGCCGTTGGACGACACCTGGGAACTTCTGCCCTAGAAGACTAAGAGGGCGATAAGCGAAAGTAGAAGGCAGTAGGTTTGCCGGCTAGCGAGGTTTGAGAACGCGCTTACCCCGCCCTACCAATTCACATTTGACTAGCCGCGCGCTAATCGGTTCCATCGCGTGATGGCGGAGCGCGCTCGGTCTTCTATTGCCTCAATCTTTATCGGGCCAAATGGCTTGCGCGCCGGCTGGCGATTTCTTCTTTTCGCACTCGCTATCGAAGCCGGCGTTTTCGTTATCGAACAACCACTCGGGCAAATTCTGACACGATACTTCGCGATCAATCCACGCGAACTTTCCGCGCCCGCGCTTTTGATTGGCGAGTTTGTTTTCTGTCTCAGTGTGTTCCTAGTCACTGGCATCTTTGCTCTGGCGGAACGCCGGCGCATTGACAGTTACGGCCTGCCGATCGAGCAGGCGTTTGGGAAATTTTTCTGGAAAGGAATGCTCGCCGGGCTACTCGTCGTGCTCTTCGTCGGCGGGGCGATGATTTTGAGCGGCGCCCTAGTGCTGCATGGATTGGCATTGCATGGCAGCGACCTCGCAAGGCTCACTCTCTTTTGGTTCGTGGCAAACATTCTCCTTGGTATTGCCGAAGAGTACACCTTTCGGGGTTACGCGTTACAAACGCTCTGGCGGGGCGCCGGATTCTGGCCGGCGGCTTTGATTACGACAGCAATCTTCGCTGGCGATCATTTGGAAAAACCAGGCGAGAACGCGATGGATATCGGAATGATTTTTTTCCTCGGCCTTGTTCTTTGTCTGAGCATTCGCAAAACCGGTTCGCTCTGGTGGGCGGTGGGTTGGCATGCCGGATTTGATTTCGGACAACTTTTTCTGATCGGTACACGCAATGGCGGGAAAACACCCATCGGTCGGCTTTTCAACGTCACGTTCCCCGGTCCGGCGTGGCTGAATGGCGGCGAACTGGGAACCGAAGCGAGCATTTTTATGGTGCCGGCTGCGATTGCGACCTTGGTTTACGTGATCTGGTTTTTGCCCCGCCCACCTGATAATCAGGAAAGATGATATTCGCGTTTATTCGCGTGTATTAGTGGTTAAAAATGTAGGCAGAATTTCCTGATCGGAGATGGATCGTTTTATTGACGCATCGGTGGAGCAATATGCTCACGATCACACTGAGGCGGAGACAGACCTGTATGCGCGTCTGCGCAAGGAAACATACCGCAGCATGGACCGGCCACAGATGCAGGTGGGGCTGCTCGAGGGCAGGTTCCTGCAAATGCTCGTTCGCATGACCGGCGCCCGAAACATTCTCGAGATCGGAACGTTTACCGGCTACAGCGCGCTGATGATGGCTGAAGCGCTCCCGGACGATGGCCGCCTGATCACGTGTGAGGTTGATCCCAGAGCAGACGCGATGGCGAGAAAATATTTCGACGAGAGTCCTAATGGGCACAAGATCACGCTTCGGATGGGACCAGCGTTAGAGACAATCAAGACTTTGTCCGGTCCTTTTGACCTGGTGTTCATCGATGCCGACAAACCTAACTATTCGAACTACTACCACGCCTGTTTTCCGTTGGTGAAACCGGGCGGCCTCATCATCGGCGATAACGTCTTGTGGAGCGGCAAAGTCCTCGATCCGCAGGACGACGACACCCGCGGCATCGTTGCCTTCAACCAGCTAGTCCAATCCGATCCCCGCGTCGAAAATGTCTGCCTAACCGTCCGTGACGGCCTGATGCTGGCCTGGAAACGGAAATAGCTTAGAGGCATCGCGACCGGGCGAGCCTGACTTCTTGCCAAAATATTAAGTATTCAAAATGCGAGTCCGGCTCGGACCGAGGAATCTTTCAGCGTAAGAATTGGTACAGGTCAGCGACAAGCTCGGGGGTTGTCGCTTACCGGAGCGCAGATGTCGATCTTGCGATGACGTGCTTGCGGGCGAGGGTAAATGATGAAGGCGACATCGATCCTCTTCGTCATTGTGTGCCTAGGCGCGATTGCGGCGACGCCAAGTCCGGCGCCATCACCAACTCCGGTTGAGTCGGCGACGCCTTCGCTGGTTGAAACGGTCACGGAGCTATCGGCGCAACGAGTCGCGGCGGAACGGTCGAAGATTTATCAGGCGGGCCTGGCCTACAGTGAATGGCTCGACCAAGTCGCCAAGGATTCCGGCAGCACGTTCCTGCAGAGGGTAGCTTTCGATCGGGTAACGTGGATGCGATTGATCGCATCGGTCGCCGGGCTGGTCTTATTGTCCATCTTAGCGAGCTTGTTTATCTGGATCGTCAGGCGAAAGGCCGGCGAGATTAAATCGAGAAAACATCAATCCGCACTGGCGCTGGCTGCGTCTGCGTTGCGCAAACCTTTAGCGCTTTTTCTGTGCATGTGCGGTGGTGCGTTTTCGCTTATGCCAATCGCCACCGGCATTGTCGGCCGGCCGACTCGCATTTTCTATCTCCGCCTGATTACTGCAATCCTTTACGCGGGCTGGGTCATTGCGTTGCTCTGGCTGGCCCTTCGCGCGATTCGCGCGATTGAAAAACGGATGCGGCAATGGGCTGAGCGAAGCGGCAGTCTTGTTGGCAAAGTAATCATTCCGATCGTCGGCCAGACGCTGCGTCTCGCAGTGCCGTTGCTCGGCGCCATTCTTCTGCTGCCATTACTGCGGTTGCCGGAAACTTGGACTTGGGTGACGCAAAAGATCTTCGGCATTTTGCTCATCGCTGCGGTTTCCTTCCTGCTCATTCGTGGGGTTAACGCCGTCCAGACAGCGCTGTTGAGCCGGCACCGCCTCGACACTCCGGACAATCTTTCCGCGCGAAAAATTTACACGCAGGTCTCAGTCATTCGGAAAATCATCGTCACCGCAGTAGTGATTCTCGCCACCGGCTCGATCCTGATGTTGTTCGATCCCGTCAGGCAATTCGGCACGAGCATTCTGGCATCGGCTGGAATCGCTGGCGTCGTCATCGGTTTTGCCGCACAGAAAACGCTCGGCAACGTGCTGGCCGGAATTCAGATCGCGCTCACCCAACCGTTGCTCATCGACGATATCGTGTTGGTCGAAGGCGAGTTTGGCCAGATTGAAGAGATTACGCTCACATATGTGACGGTGCGGACGTGGGACCTGCGGCGAATGATTTTGCCGATCACCTATTTTGTCGAGAAACCGTTCCAGAACTGGAGCCGCGTTTCGACGGAGTTGCTGGGCACGGTGATTCTTTATCTCGATTATCAGGTGCCGCTGGGCGACCTGCGCAAGGAATTGAAACGTCTGGTCGAGAACAATCCAAAATGGGACCGCAGAGTTTGCGGGCTCCAAGTGACCGACGCCAAACAAAGCACGATCGAAGTGCGCGCGTTGGTCAGCAGCACCGATCCGGGAAAAACTTTCGATCTCCGCTGCGAAGTGCGCGAAGGCTTGATCGAGTTTCTCTGCCGCAATTATCCGGAAAGCTTGCCGCGTGTGCGATATGTGAACACCGATGAGGAAACGCAGGATCAGAGGCCACGCTTCGTGCGAACAAGCGGGAAAGAACATGAACGTGGCGGCAAGAGTCCCGGTGTTCGCGCCGAGGAGAAAAGTGACGGTGCGGTCTAGCGAGTGGATGTCGCTGATATCAGTGCTGCCTAAGTTTGAGCGACAGTTTGGAACTCGGACCTCCGCAGGTCCCAATTGGCTTCTCCGTCCCTCTTCTAGCGTCGCTCTCCGGTCCTCAAATCTCGCATGGCGTCGACTGCAGAATTAGGGACGCGCGGGCTGCTTGCGATGCGTTTATTAAAGCGGAGGGAACGTGAACCTGCGATGAAACTGCCGGATATTGTGGAAACGAAACTGCGCGACCCGGAAGCGATTGTTCTGCCGCGAGTGACGCCGGTGAAAAAAGGCGAAATGGTTATTTGCTATCACTGCGACGGCAAATCGATCGGCGAAACCACCTTTCCCTATAGCGCAGCGGCTTACGCCGACTGGCTGCGATCCATGGCCGATGCTCTGAACCAGATCGCCCCTACGCCAGCCGGTTCAGACAAAGGATCCTAAACGTACCTGCGAGAACACCGAGCCCCTAAACACTCAATAATCGATCGAAAAAAGAACGATAGCGACGCAGGGAAACGCGAAGCTCTTCCGTCGAAACATCGTCGCCGCGGCCCCATTGCCCCTCCAATTTGCTTCGTTCTTCCGCGAAACCGTCTGCCAATCGCTTAATCACTTCTGCGACCAACGCGTCGGCTTGTTCAACAGCGCGGCGTGGTTCGTCGACAAACCCGGTTTGGATTTCGGTCCAGCGTGTTCGGAAATCCGTCGTCTCCTTCTCCGGGAACAATGTGGTTGTTTCCGCGTCTTCACGCTCGCGCGCCTTCGGGCGATCCAAATCTCTTGCCACTTCGGCCGTCGAACGCGGCCGGTCAGTCGCGCGTTCTTCTTCAACAGCTACATCGCTGCTTCTTTCAATCTTCGGTTCAATACTCACCTCGCTACCTCCTTACTATCTGATTCATGTTTAGTTTGTTCTGATCGGTTCGACGACTCCGCTGCTGTCGTTTCCAACAATTCTTCAAAGAGCGAACGGTAATGTACCATTGCCTGCCGCAAATCTTCTGTCGTTGCTTTCCCGCTCTTGTTGCGCTCCGCAATTTCGTGCGCATTGCGGTAGTTGTTCACCACACCCGGATGATCCACTGAGATGTCCGCCGCGCGTTGGTCAAACTCGCCCACCGGATAGCGACGGGCCAGCATCAATTCCTTTACCAAGCTGTCCGCTTCGCCTACGGCGGGCGAGGGGGCGTCGACGAACCGCGCCTGGGTCTTTTTCCAATTGTCGGCAAATTGATTCTTTTCGTCACGAGTGAGACCGCGAATATCCAGTTTGCGGACTCGTTTTTCGCGCTCCGCCAGTTCTGCCTCCGCCTTGCCTTGATCGCCGTATTGCTTGACGGCTCGCTTGTATTCCGGCCCAAATTGTTTGCGCAGATTTTCCGAACGCCGCCGCCGGAAATAAAAAAACGCCGCAACCGTGATCAGGACCAGAACGATGGCGAGAATAATGATTGTGGTCGTGTTCATTTCCTCAGAGTCTCCAGCTCATCCACTGTTGTAATCGAAACAGGAACGCGTCCCGGTTTGATTTTCCGAAACAGATTTGCTGCGACACACAAGTCCTGCTAGTGCGACGCTGTAATTCTTTATAATTTTATCGCCGGTTTCAGGTATTTGGATAAACTTTACCAGCTAGCAGGGCTGAGCCAGCCGCAGGAATGATAAAACGGATCAAGAACGCACTGGCAGAAGTTCCGAGAGCCACTGCCTCCACCGTCCATTATCTTTATCTGGCCCGGATTCCATTTCTCGGCTGGGTAACCTTATTCGCGCTCCCGTTGCTCGCGATAACCGTTGGACGACCTCTTGTTCTTGCAGCTTACGATTTGGGATCTAGTGGCGAAGCATTTTTCGTCGGGATCGCCTATGGATTGGCTGGAGGCAGCATCTATTTCACCGCTCATGTTATTACCAATCTTTGTTCGAACCGCTTCCGGCTCGAGATCAAACCGATAGTTCAGAGCCGAATCGATAAGGCCTGGGCATCCGCAATCCTCCTTGCGCTTCTCATAAATATTCTAGTAGGCGTTAGCGCCTCAAGACCGGTTCTTTCGTACACCGGCCAGATCGCGGCGGCTATGGTCGGAGGAATGCTCGTCGCGTTCGCAGGCACGTTCGCAGCCGAAGCGATTTCCTCGAATTTTCCCAAGAATCCCGTTTATCGAAATTTAGTTTGGTTCGGATTAAAAATCGGGCTTCGGAAGCAGAAAGGGTATTTGCGCCCGATCTCCGCCGGCGTTGAGACCGACGATCCAGAAAACTGGAAATACGAAGAGGGACAGGTTCGTGCAGCTTCCTACACCTTCATTGTCATTATCGCATATTGCATCATCACCGGAAAACAGATTGCACCGCTGGTGGCGTTGATGTTGCTGCTCTCTCTTTGGGTCCTCGTTCTGGCCGGGGTTACATTTTTTTGGGACCGTTACCGATTGCCATTGCTAGTCATTCTCATCGCCTATTTTTGGCTCGCTGGTTTTTCTATAAAGGCCGACCATTATTACCGCGTCTGGACCAGGCCGTCTCGCGATAGGGAACTAACGCCGGGGGAAGTCGTGGGTCGGGCGGCGCAACAACATCGGCCTGTTGTAGTGGTAGCGGCAGCTGGCGGCGGTATTCAATCGGCCGCCTGGACTACTTCTGTGCTTGATCAATTAGGCAAACGCCTGAAGGCAGATTCCAGCGGCGTCTACGATTTGCCGCACAGCATACGGCTCATTAGCGGCGTTTCCGGTGGCAGCGTCGGCGGAATGTTTTATGCCGAGTGTTTCAACGAGAACGAACCCGATTTCAGCCACAGTTTTCAAGCGGCATGTTCGAGCGCTCTCGGGCCTAGCATTCGTGGTCTCTTACGACAGGATCTTTGGCGCGCTTTGATGCCGTTTTTGGTTACGGATATTTGTAACGATCGCGGACGCGTCCTTGAGCGACAATGGTGCAAGAATTTTGACAGCAAGTTTAAGCCAAACGCAAAACTGGCCGATGCCACCCTGT
>DATELT010000092.1:0-13600 GCA_035276245.1 Chthoniobacterales bacterium | reverse complement strand
AGCAGCATGGGAAAGGCAGGAAGGATTTTGCTGGTTTCTTTTTACCAACGATACCGGCGAGATGATCGGGTCGATCGCGGCTCGTCCAGAGGTCCGATCCGGACTGGCGGATGATGGGTTCAATCTCGGTTTCCTACTCGCGCGTGCTTACTGGGGCAATGGTTACATGCCGGAAGCAATCGCCGCAGTAGTCGACTGGGCTTTTACGGAACCGTGGGTCTCGCGCGTTTCCGCGGCCTGTGATATGGAAAATCATGCTTCGGCTCGAGCACTGGAAAAGGCAGGCTTCGGTCGCGAGCGGATTCTGCGCGAATTTTCAGTTCACCCAAACATCTCATCAGCTCCCCGCGATTGCTTCGAGTATGCGATTACTCGCAGTCTCTAATCAAGGACTGCAGTTATCAGAAGATCGCAACGCGTCAGCCTTGATTAATTTCCTGACGGACAGGTTGCTTGGCGCGATATTGTGCTAAACGCGCTCGAAACTTGGGGCGCAACGCTTCGTCTTCCGATAGAAGGGCCATGGCTTTTTGCTGGTAACGTTCGGCCTCGGCGAAATTGCCGGTCTCGGCGTAGGCGGCGGCCAGGGTATCGATTTCATCGGCATCCTTCCATTTATCCAAAGTGCATGCCAGCGTTGCCAGCTCGACCGCTTCCTTGCCATTGCGAAAGTGTGCTTCGGGGCAAGTCGCGCGAAACCAGGCGACATTGTTCAGCACATCGGGGTCGCGCCGATCCTTCTGCACCGCGACGACAAAGTCGGCCTCGGCGCGTTTGAAGTCCCCGAGATGAAAGTAAGCGTTGCCGCGTTCACTTCGGCGTCTCGCCAGACCTCGATTATCCTTTTGCAATTGAATCGCGCGCGTCATCATGTCGATGGCTTCTTTGTAACGACCCTGTAAATTGTAAATGACGCCGGCATTGTAGTAGCCGAGATCAAGCTGCGGTTGAAGGCGAATGACCTCGAGAAAGTCGCGGAGAGCTTCGTCGCGCCGACCAAGATGTTTGTAAGCCAGACCGCGAAAGCGACGAGCCAGTGCCAGTTTCATAGCGTCGTGCTCTTCTTGAATCGCGCGGGTTAGAAGCGTAACAGCTTCTCTGTATTCCCCCATCAGCTCGGCGCCGATCCCGCTGCCAAGGTTGCTACTCGTTTCGATCAGGACCCCCTGGGCAGTCCCAGCCGGACTAGCAGTTCGAACCGGAGCGGCGGTATCATTGGGATCCGGCCTGGCGAGTGTTCTCGGCGCGCTCTGGGCGGATGGGTCGCTCGCGAGTACCGGCGTGCAAACGATCGCTAACCACCAAGCTTTCATCCCCCTACTCACTACGGCAGATTTTCGATTGCGAAAGGGATCGGCAGAGGCTTCGTGAACAAGAAGTAAGCTCAAGAGGCAGGGCCCAACCCCTGATGCTTTCGGCAACATGCCGAACACGCGTCGCCGCGGTAGCCGCAACGCTTTCCAGGGGAAGCGGAGCGCTAACCCTACAGATTAGCGTGAGCACGGCGGCACTTGAAGTCGGGCTTTTTTCTACGCGGCGCTATGCTTAATTCCAAGTTTGCCATGGCCAGTCTTGCGAAGAAGGGGGAGATCAGTTTCGAAAGCGCGATGGAGCGGTTGGAAAAAATTGTGGAAGAAATGGAATCGGGGAAAATGTTACTGGAAGATTTGCTGGTACGTTATGAGGAAGGAATGAAACTGGTGAAAGTGTGTCAGGACCGTCTTGCGCACGCAGAACAAAAAATCCAGATCATCACACGCGATCATGCGGGCAAGACTTCGGTGAAAGATTTTGCGGCGACGGAACCGCCAATTGGGTCGACAGTTACGGATTCAATAAAGGAGAACGATGACGTCAGACTCTTCTAAAAACCGTTTACTCGACGGCCTTCGCGGGCCGGATGATATCAAAGCCATCCGGGAACAGGATCTGCCGCGGCTGGCGCAAGAAGTACGCGACAAACTGATCCAGGTTTTGTCGCAAACCGGCGGACATCTTGGGCCCAATCTCGGCGTGGTAGAATTAACGATTGCGCTCCATCGCGTTTTCAACACGCCGAAAGACCGGTTCGTTTTTGACGTCAGCCATCAGGGTTATGTCCACAAGATGTTTACCGGGCGGCTCGACCGCATTCACACCATGCGGCAGTACGAGGGACTAAATGGATTTTTGCTGCGCACAGAAAGCGAACACGACTGCTATGGCGCGGGCCACGCCGGGACAGCGTTATCGGCCGGGCTGGGAATGGCGGTGGGACGCGATCTGCGTGGGGCGGATGACGAACATGTTGTAGTGGTGGCAGGGGACGCTGCCTTTACCTGCGGCATCAGTTACGAGGCGCTCAACAACGCCAAATCGCAGACGAAACGATTCATTGTCGTGCTGAACGATAACGAGTGGTCGATCGCAAAGAATGTCGGCGCAATCGCTTCCTATTTTAATACCATCACCACGCATCCGATGTACGCCGGGTTGCACGAAAAAGCGCGCCGGTTCATCGAAGCAGTGGCGGGCAAGAGTGCGGTCCATTTGGCGCAAAAAGTGGAAGAAGGCGTCAAGGGGTTACTCGTGCCCAGTGTGATTTTCGAGGAGCTCGGCCTGCATTATTACGGACCGATTGATGGCCACGATATTCCACTCCTGATTAAGACGTTTGAATTTCTGAAGACACAGGAAGAGCCGGTGATCCTGCACATTCTAACGAAAAAAGGGAAAGGCTACGAACCGGCGCTGGCCAAGCCGGACAAGTTCCATGGACTCGGTAAGTACAAATTGGAGACGGGCGAAACCGCGCCGACGCCGACGCCGACTTATTCGGAAATCATCGGAAAGACGCTGGCCAAATTGGCCGATTCCAACAAAAAGATCGTTGCTATCACCGCAGCGATGCCGAGCGGGACCGGGCTCGGCTTCTTCCAAGCGGCGCATCCCGACCGCTATTTTGATGTGGGCATTGCCGAGGAGCACGCGGCGCTGTTCGCTTGCGGCCTGGCCACCCAGGGATTGAAACCGTTCCTCGCGATTTACTCGACTTTCTTCCAACGCGCCTACGACATGGCGATTCACGACATGGGCATTCAAAAACTAAATGTCGCGCTTTGCATGGACCGTGCGGGATTGAGTGGAGATGACGGACCAACGCATCATGGCTTATTCGACATTGGTTATCTGCGTCACATCCCGAACTGGGTGCATATGCAACCAAAGGACGAAGACGAATTCGCGGACATGCTTTGGACGATGGCGAACTACAACGCCGGTCCGATTGCGATCCGCTATCCGCGCGGGGCGGGCACAGGCGCGAAGCCAAAATCGGAGCCGAAACTGCTCGAGATTGGCAAGGCCGAGGTGGTGCAACACGGACGCGACGTCGCAATCTTCGGGCTTGGCAATATGTTTGAGATGGCAGAGGAAGCGGCCAGGAAATTGCAGGAGAAAGGAATCTCCGTGGCATTGATCAACCCGCGCTGGATCAAGCCGCTGGATACCGGAACGCTTGAGTTTTTTGCCCGGAGCGTGGAGGTGCTTGCCACGATTGAAGATCACGTCCTGCATAACGGTTTTGGCTGCGCGGTGATGGAGCATCTGTATTCGCGGGGAATTCATACCCCGATTGTGCGGATTGGTTGGCCCGATGAATTCATCGAGCATGGGGGCGTTCCAATTCTGCGCAAGAAACACGGCATTACCGCCGACGCGCTGGTGGAAAAGGTGCTGCCACTTTTGCATAAAAAACCGGTGGCGAAATCGAGCGCGGCCTAACAGCTCGTACAAAGTCCACAAAGGACAGAATTATCTTGGTCAGTCTTGCGCGTTTCTAGATTGTTCATAGAACAGACATAATTACGCCATGCCCACCATCGAAGTGCGCGACTTAACCAAGGTCTATCGCACCTATCGCAAAGAGAGCGGACTGCGTGGGGCACTCAAGGGACTGGTGCGTCGGCGTTACGATGAGACGCGCGCAGCCGATGCGGTGAGCTTTCAAATCGAGCAAGGCGAATTTGTTGGATTCCTCGGGCCGAATGGTGCGGGCAAAACGACGGTTCTGAAAATGTTGTCCGGATTGTTAAATCCGACATCGGGGGATGCGCGCGTGCTGGGTTTTGTTCCATGGGAACGGCGCAACGAGATGAAGCGGCAATTCAGTTTGCTGATGGGACAGAAGAACGCGCTGTGGTGGGATTTACCGGCGCAGGAATCGCTCGAGCTCAATCGTGCGATCTACGATATTGATCGCGAGCGTTTTACAAAAGTTGTCGACGGCTTGAGCGAACTACTCGAAGTCACTGACAAAATGAACGTGATGGTGCGCGAGCTATCGCTGGGCGAACGCATGAAGATGGAGTTAATCAGCGCGCTGATTCACGAACCGAAAGTGCTTTTCTTGGACGAACCGACGATTGGTCTCGATGTCGTTAGTCAGAAGCGGGTGCGCGAATTCTTGCGGATCTACAATTCCGAGCATCGTATTGTCACCCTGCTCACCAGTCATTACATGCAGGACATCGCGGAATTGTGCGACCGGGTCATGATCATCGATCACGGAAAGATTTTCTTCGATGGACCGCTCGACGATATCATCGATCGGTTTTCCGGTGATAAAGTCATTAGCTTGACCTTCAGTGGGGAGTCGAAGCGTGACTTCCGTGAGTTTGGCGAGGTGGTATCGCAGACGCCAGTATCAGTGCACCTGAAGGTGCCGCGCGCACACGTCACGGAAACGGCGCGCCGTTTACTCGCCGCGTGTGATGTGAACGACATTAACGTTCAGGAGATGCCGATCGAAGATGTAATTCGTCAGCTGTTTGGGGAACACCGGGCACGCGAGCCGGCGATGCCGTCTCTGGCTGCTTCCGGGGATGGGCAGTCTGCGCGGTAATGACCATAATCGCGAGAAGCTGGAAGCCTGAAGAAAGGAAACGCCGAACATGGGACGTTCAACAGCCAACACTCGCTCAATACCCAATCGAAGGAGCACCGGTCGGGGCCAACGACCGCGCCTACATTTAGCGCCGGGCGATGGCGACGCGCAGTTCGTGGACGTAAGCTGGATTTACTTCGAACGCAGTCGCAGGCATTTCCGCCAAATCGATCTGTTCCGCATAGGGAATCGTTTCGATGAAGCCGGCCGCGATCAAGCCGTTGAGGGTATCGCCCACGTCCTCGGGCTCCATCCGAGTTGAGTCTAAAATCTCCGCGCCCAGCATCGATTCGGCAAAACCAATCGCACGGACCACTGCTGCTTCGCGCCCTGAGAGCTTAATATCCCGCATATCTAGCTTTTTAGCAGCAAGTATGCCCGCTTTTTGGGGCAAAATGCGCGTTTACTCGCGATTCTGGAGAAACACGACGTGAGCTTGTTGGCGTTTCAGGGAGCAGTAGCACGGGCCAGAAGACCGCCGCCCATTATTGAGGCCCGTGGTTTGGAAACAGTCATTCCCTAGAAAGAGCGGGAATTACTGATTGATCAAACCCTTCGCGGTAACTGGGAAATGCCGGGGCCCAGCCGAGAGCGCGTAATTTGGCATTGCTAACCTGCTTATCGGAGTGCCCTTGTTTTTGCTCTGCCGCGGCGAGTGAAGTCGGAAACGGCAGGTTGAGCCGCTCCGATAACCAGGCAAGAATCTCAGCTCGGGGGGCGGGCGCGTCGTCAACGACATTGAAAATCCGCGGCGGATCGATTGTTTGATATTGCCCGACCAAAAAGATGGCCGATGCGACATCATCGCGATGGACCTGGTTAACAATGCGATCGGTCGCGACCGCCGTTCCATTCATCGTGCTTCGGAGCAAAAATGATCTCCCCGGGCCATAAATTCCCGCGACCCGCAAGACAATGCCACTGTTTTCGAGGACAATTTCCTCGGCCTCACGCAGAATTCTCGCCTTGTCGCAATCAGGCTCGGCTGGGCTTTCTTCGCTAATCAGGCCGCGGTCTCGCTGCGGATAAACGCTGGTGCTGCTGGTAAAAATAAGGCGTGCGCCCGCGAAGCAGGCAGAAAGATTGGCCACACCGTCGCGATAGACGTGGCCGTAGGAATCGGGACCGGAACTGGCGCAATGCACGACCACGTTGGCGCCGAAAGCATTGCTACGAACCGCGTCCAAATTCGTGATGTCAACGGCCTTCAGCGATATCTCGCCCTCCCCTGTTCGGCCAGCCATTTGATTAGCCCGAACCCAGCCGATCACATCCCAGCCAGAGTGTGCAAATAATTTTGCGGCGACACTGCCAACATACCCGCAGCCTGCGATAAGGACGTGTCGCATTTCAAGCAGCCGCGGCAATCTCGATCTCGCCGAACTGCCCCGGCTGGATGGCGCGCACCTGTTTCAGGCGGATCAACTCGAGGAGCGCAAGAAAGGTTACGACGATTTCAACGCGAGAGGCCATGTCCGCGAACAGGTCGGAGAACTTAAGTGACGCCCCTTCGCTGACCCGGGCAAGAATAGTTTCGATTTTATCCGAGACGGTATAGTTCTCGCCGAGAATCTCCTGCAACTCGGCACGGGCTTCGACGCGCTTGATGACATTTTGGAATGCGTTGATCAGTTGGAAAATTCCGACCTCACCCAACAGTAACGGCCGCACCGTCGGCAAATCCGAGGATCCGCCACGCACGAAAATATTTTCCTGTTCGCGGGCGCGATCGTGTAGCTGCGCGGCCGCATCCTTGAATTTCTTGTATTCGATCAACTGTCTAATCAATTCCCAGCGCGGGTCGTCCTCTTCCGCTGCTTCTTCGGGCGGCTGCTGATCGAGTGGAAGCAAACTGCGGCTTTTGATGTAAAGGAGGTTCGAAGCCATGACGATGAATTCGCCGGCCACCTCGATATTCAATTCTTTGAAGGCTTCGAGATATTCGAGGTATTGCCGAGTAATGCGCTCGATCGAGATGTCGTAAATGTCGATCTCGTCGCGCTTGATCAAATACAGCAATAGGTCGAGCGGGCCCTCGAAGATTTCGAGTTTGACCTTGTAGTCCGTAGTCATTGGTGAGCAGACAACGCCGCTCACTTTAGCGCAAGTCGGCCCGGCGGTGAACCCAAACACTGTTCACGATGCCGAGACCGAACATGATCATCAGGACAAACGATCCGCTGTAACTGATGAGGGGAAGCGGAACGCCGGTAATCGGCAAAACGGAAATTGTCATTCCCATGTTCTGAAAAATGTGGGTAAAAATGAGAGTCGTGATCCCGACAACTAATAAGAGTCCAAATTGATCGCCGGCGCAAAAGGCAACGAACAGACACGTTAGAAGTAGTATGGCGAAGGCGCCGAGCAAAAACATTCCGCCGACAAATCCCCATTGCTCGCCGATGGCGGAAAAAATGTAATCATTGTGCACCGCCGTAGCGGGAAGAAATCCCAGCTCGATTTGCGTATTCGGGGCCTTAAATCCTTTTCCGGACCAACCGCCCGAGCCAATGGCAATAAGCGACTGATTAATCGCCCATGCCGAACCCTGGCGATCGATGTCGGGATTAATGAACGCTGTGATTCTTTCCTGCTGATATGGCTTGAGTCCGAGATTAATCGCGATCGGAATAAACGCGATCACGATCAGAATGATGCAAATCAGATAACGAACAGGAATTCCGCCCACGAATAGCAGGGCCATTAGGACCGGCCCCCAAATAATGCATTCGCCAAGATCGGGCTGCATCAAAATCAGCAAACACGGGGCGCCGACAACGGCGGCGCAAAGAGTCAGGCGCAGCATGGGATGCATTTGCCGGAACTGACTGAGAAAAAGCGAGAGCACCATGATGCCGGCGATGACGGCGAGCTGGGCAGGTTGAAAGTTGACTCCCCCAATGCTCAGCCAGCTGCGTGCGCCATAAACCTTATGCCCCATGAACCGCGTCAAAATTAGAAATCCCAGCCCAGCGAGATACATCGGTAGCGCACCCCACCGGACCCAGCGGTAATCAATCAAACTCACGATAATGAAGGCGAAAAATCCGACGGCGACCCAATTTGCCTGTTTGCGCCAAAACTCGGCGGCAACCGGATCCTCCCGCATGTAGGTGGCGCTATAGATCGCGATTACGCCAAAGATGGCGAGGGCAAGCATGACAGCCATGAGCAGCCAGTTAAGCCCGAGTATCTTTCTAAGAAATGGAGTCACCTTGTCCTTCGATCCGCCCGCGTGCGGAATATATGTAGGAGAAGCAAGAGGTAAACCCGCTGGCGCTGGAGATTAGGGGTTTCAGTCAGTAGCCGGTTTAGGTTCGGTCTCGGTCGACAAAGTTCCAGCTCGTCGTTCAACGGCCGTGGGCGCCGGTTGGCCCCAGGATCTGAATGGATTGCCGCACATGCGTGGACTACGACACTTTTCCAAGAAGGTCTTGAAGCGCTGGAACTTGTGCGAAATAACACGATTAAATAGCGACTTTTCTCGCATTTTTGATAAATTCGCCTATTTGAGAACGACTTGTAATACCCTGATGTTAAGCGCATTGTACATCTAGAAAAAATAATTTTAGTCTAGTTGTTTCCAGATTCGCAATTGCGTACAATTGAGGTGTCCCACGTGACCAATTGGGGCTCTTAAAGGGAATATGGCCAAACGGACAAAACGAAAAATCGCAAGATCGCGACTGCCATTGCAGCGCCAGTTTGGTCTGGAAAACGAAGGACGCTATTTCGACCTGCGCAGTCTCTTCGACAAAATGAACGCGCGTCATTTCAACAATCGTCTGCGCGGTTACAAGGTCGTGTGGGGCCGAAAACGTCGCGAGCGCCCGAAAGAATATTTTATTTTCGGCACGATCCAGGAAGAAGATCGTGTGATTCGGATCAATCCCTGGCTCGATCAAAAATTCGTTCCGCTCTGGTTCCTCCAATACATTCTCTATCATGAAATGTTGCATGCCGTCGTGCCGGACAAACCGCAGGGAAATGGCCGACGCTGTGTTCACACCGACGAATTCAATCGACGCGAACGCGAATTCCGCTTTTACAAACGTGCCCGGCGTTGGGAAGACGAAAATCTCGCGCGCTTCTTACGGTAGCGCTGCAACAATGAACGGAGGGACAGGCTTCCGCCTGTCCGGACACACGAAAGCCCTCAATAGGTGGTTTGCTGATAATTCGACGTTCGGCGTTCGATGTTCGGTGCTTCCCAGTTAGAGTTTTATCAACGGGGAAGACGCCTGTGCTACCGAAGCACTAACGCGTTTGTCCCGTCGCGGCTGAAGTTTCCTCAGACGGCGATGGGGTCGTTGCCACGTTCTTTTTGATCAGATACCAAAGTGTGCTCGCGAGCAGGAGCGAGATGATTTTCGCCTGCCAGTTTTTCAGAATCAGTTTCTTCATCATAAGAGCTCTGCAGTAAAATTTCCCCGATCCGTTTCCGGAACGTTTCTGGGGTAAAATCACGCTCGATTCGGCGGCGATGACAAATCGAAATTCCACCCGTCTCTTCCGAGATAACGATGGCAACGGCATCGGATTCCTCGGTTAACCCCAAACCGGCGCGATGCCGCAACCCGAGACTGCGATCGAGCGTTTCGCGCTGGCTGACGGGGAAAATGCACGCGGCCGCTGCAATCCGGCCATTCCGAATAATGACACCGCCATCGTGCAAAGCGGTCTTCGGATGAAAAATAGTGAGTAACAACTCGACGGAGAAATCGGCTTCGAGTTGAACGCCTGTTTCCTCATAAACGCGGATGGAGGTGTCTCGTTCGATCGCGAGC
Source organism: Chthoniobacterales bacterium (assembly GCA_035276245.1). Lineage (GTDB taxonomy): Bacteria > Verrucomicrobiota > Verrucomicrobiia > Chthoniobacterales > UBA10450 > AV69. The sequence continues at coordinate 3,889 of DATELT010000092.1, read as the reverse complement.
AGGGCGCCGAATTGTTTGCTGGAAAGCTGTGTCACGGCTTCGGCAAGATCATGAACCATTTCCCGCTTCTCGCCGCTGAGGGAAAAAATGGGATGCCCACCCAGCTCTGCCAGGGCGCGTCGAAGTTCTGGTTGGAAAATGACAACCAGGGCGATAGCAAGAAAGACAGAGAAGCTGCGAATGATCCAGCCAATGACGGCGAGTTTCAGGAGTGTCGAGATCAGGGTCAGTGCGAGAAAAACAATCGCAAGACCAGTAAGCACCTTCGCGCCACGGGTCCCGCGGAAATAGAGGTAACCATAATAGATTACCACTGTCAGCAGCACGATCTCGAAGGCGCTGCGCCAGCCGAGGGCGATAAGGTGTATGATGCGATCGATCATGGCGCACTCCGAAGCGCGTCCGCGACGCGCAGGGCTTCCACATTTTCTCCTACATCATGCACACGCAAAACATCGGCGCCGTTCATTCGCAGCAAGGAGGTGAACGCGACCGTGGGCAATAGCCGATCGTGGATCGAGCCGTTGTGGCCGCAAATTTTGCCGAGGAAAGACTTGCGCGACACTCCGATAACAAGTGGCCGATCGTGAACGCGCAGGCGCGGCAGATTTTTCAACAAGGAGAGATTGTGCGCGAGCGTTTTTCCGAACCCGATTCCCGGATCGAAAGCGAGCGTCATTGGATCAACTCCGAACTTTAGAGCGCAGGCATATTGATGTCGAAAAAAATCGGCCACTTCGGCAACGACATCCCGGTAGGAAGGCGCGCGTTGCATCGTTCGCGGTTTGCCTTGCATGTGCATGATGATGAAACCCGCGCCCCGTTCGGCAAGTAGCGGCCACATTGTCTCATCACCGCGACCGCCCGTGACATCGTTGACGATTCTCGCCCCGGCATCCAAAGCCGCGGCGGCCACTTCCGCCTTTGAGGTATCGATTGAAATTAAAGTTTCGCCGGCGAGCTTCTTAACAACAGGAATGACGCGACGTTTTTCTTCCGCAACATCGACTGGATCGGCGCCCGGACGGGTCGATTCGCCGCCGATATCGATGATATTGGCACCCGCCACGATCATTTTTCTTGCCTGGGCGATGGCTTGTGGCGTCTGAAAAAATCTCCCGCCGTCGGAAAACGAGTCGGGAGTGACGTTCAAGACGCCCATGATCCAACCGCGGGTAGACAAATCGAAAATCTCGCCGCCGATTTTCCATTTCGTGACACCCATATAAGTGAGACTACCATGTGCGGCGAATTATTCGAGACTCGCGAAGATGCCTGCCACGGGGCGTTGCACGGCGACACAACGCCGTGACTACAACCCGGGTTCAATTGGGTTGTAGCCGCCCCTCTGCAGCGGGGCGTCGTAGCGAGTCCGTCCGGTCGCGGACAAAATGCTGCGCTCCGTTTTATTTATGTGAGTAGCGACCCATCAATTCGCCTTGCGCCAGCGTGTGACCACGCATCGCCGCATCCAATTCCGCGCGCCGCGCGCTCGGTTTTAAATCTAGTTTCGTATCGAGCGCGAAGATTTTGAAAAAGTAGCGATGGGTTCCGGAGGGCGGGCATGGACCACCGTAATTGCGTTTTCCAAAATCGTTCGTGCCCTGGATCCCGCCGACCGGCGCGCTATTCTCGCCGATATTAGTCGTTTTCGGATCGATGTTCCAGAGGATCCAATGCGTAAATAAACCGTGTGGCGCATCCGGATCATCGACGATCAAGACAAGCGACTTTGCCTCGTTAGGGGTGCCGTTGATCTTTAGTTCCGGATTTATGTTTGCTCCGTTGCAGGTGAATTTGGCGGGGATGTCACCGCCAGCTTGGAAAGCAGGAGTGGTGACCGAAATGGAAGGGGCGGCATTCATATCGAGAATTGTTCCAATAAAAATCGCAAGGGCGAACGAGGTTGGTTTCATCGGGCAACCTTTGGCCGCCTATGGATGCGGTCAAGGGAACGAACGCGCTTCCGCGCGTCCCTCCGACATCGCCACACCAATGCCGGATCGCGCGCGGATGGTTTTATGATCCTTGTGCGCAGCGAGCGATCTCACCAATGATGGTTGATCACACAAACTTCATTTGGCGTTGATAGCATCGTCGTGAGATCCCCCGGTCGGTCCGAGCCGCACTGGCGTGTCCGTGACTCGGGATGACACGTTATGCGAGCGCTAACTCAAATCGGAGCCCAGTTATAGCTGGGCGATTAGTTGTCGACCGATTCACCTTAACTTCCGCTGGAGCGAAGGAGGGAACCACGCAACCTTGCATCGCCAATGGCGGCCAAAACAAAAATTGATCTACGAGCGGAAATTCTCCGACTCATTCGCGACCCTAAGTATCGGCCGCTCGACAAAATCGAAATCGCAAACGCGCTTGGTTACGGCGCAACACAACGAAATGAGGTTCGCAGCGCGCTGCGCGATCTAGAACAAGAAGGCGAGATCGCTCGAATTCGAAAAAATCGATACGTCCAGCCGGATGCAGCAGATCTCGTGACCGGAACGTTAAGTGTACATGAGGCCGGCTATGCTTTTCTGACCAACGAAAAACCGGGCCACGCCGATCTTTTCATCGCGGCTGAAAACACCGGCACGGCCATGCACCGTGATCGCGTGGTCGCGCGGATTATTCGCGGCGCCGAATTTTCCCGAGCACGCACCCCTCGGGCGGAAGGTCGCGTCATCCGGATTCTATCGCGCGCAAACGAGACCATCGTCGGCACTTTGCAACAGACGCGCAACTTCTTCTATGTCGTGCCTGACGACCCGCGACTGGTTCACAACATTTATGTGCAAACGCCGATGGCAGGTCGGCGGTCACAAACCGCCGGTCAGGGCGACAAAGTTGTGGTCAGACTCGAAGCATGGGAATCGCGCCATGTTAATCCCGAAGGGAAAATCATCGAGCTGCTCGGGCCGCGCACGGCGCCCGGCGTCGATATCCTGTCGATCATCCGGAAATATCATCTGCCCGTCAAATTTCCAAAGGTGGTTCTCGAGGAAGCCTCCACGATTCCGGAAACAGTCACTCTGATCGACGGTCGGGAGGATCTCCGCCACCAATTCATCGTGACGATTGATCCCGATGACGCCCGCGATTTCGACGACGCCATTCAGGTCGAAGAAATCAAAGGCGGCTGGCAGCTTGGCGTTCACATTGCGGACGTGAGCGCGTATGTCCGGCCTGGCAGCGCGCTCGATCGCGAAGCGCAGCGCCGCGGCAACAGTGTTTATTTGCCCGATCGCGTGATTCCGATGTTACCCGAGCGGTTGAGCAACGGTGTTTGCAGCTTGAATCCACATGTCGATCGCCTGACCCATTCCGTTTTCCTGCAATTCGACCGCAACGGCCGGGTGCGCCAGACCCGTTTTGCGCGGACCGTCATCCGCAGCGCGCATCGGCTCACCTACAAACGGGCGTTCGCAATTCTAAAAGGTTCGGCGCGCGACGAGCTAAGCGAACGGTTGCACATAGCCTGGAAACTGGCGGCGTTGCTGCGCAAAAAACGCTTTGAGCACGGTTCCCTCGATCTGGACATGCCGGAGGTGAAGGTGGTCGTCGATAAAAAGGGGAAGCCGATTCGATTTGAGCGAGTCGAGAATGATGAGTCGCATCAAATGATCGAAGAATTCATGCTGGCAGCAAACGAAGCGGTGGCACGGGAATTGAAGAACCGAGGGATTCCGACGATCTACCGTGTCCATGAAAATCCGGAAGCTGAGCGGCTCGGCGAATTTCGTGAATTCGTGTTGGCACACGGAATTCGGGTGGGTGATCTGACGCACCGAGGCGAGGTGCAAAAACTACTGGCGTCGATCCGGGGAACTGCAGAAGAGCATCCGCTCAAGATTGCGCTGCTCAAAAGTTTGAAGCGCGCGCGCTACGCCAC
>DATELT010000091.1:0-9133 GCA_035276245.1 Chthoniobacterales bacterium | reverse complement strand
AAAGGAGGAATCAGCAATGGTCACAGTTTGCGGGATTTTACTGATCAGATGCATCTCAATGCGCCCGACCTTCTCATTGTAAATGGCTCGGTGACACCATCGTCGCAGGTAAAAATTCGCGCCAAGCTCGCGATTGATTCGCGCGAGCAAGTTTAGATTGAAGTCGGCAGTCACACCCGCGCTATCGTTGTAAGCACGTTCCAGAATCGTCTTCGATTTTTTCAGATCGACTCCGATGAGTGCACGACCGTCCGCACCGGCAATACCCGCGATCTTTACCAAAAAATCGGCTGCATCGTCGGGTTCGAGATTGCCAATGGTTGATCCGGGAAAATAAACCACAGTGCGAGATGGTCTGCGGTTGCGCCGGGGAAGATCGAAGGGCTGGAGATAATCGGCACAGACGGGAAGAACTTCCAGTCCTGGAAATCTCTTACGAAACGCAATGCTCGATTGCGTCAATTGTTCGCGCGAGATATCAACGGGCACGTAAACTGCCGGCGCGTCCAGGTTCTGCAGGAGAATTTGCGTTTTTGTGCCTGCACCCGTGCCGAGGCCAATCAACTCGATATTGCGGCCAAGCGCATCGCCAATTTCGCGACCGCATTCGCGCAAAATCCGCATTTCCGTGCGAGTGACGTAATACTCGGGCAGCTCGCAGATTTTTGAGAAAAGAGCGGAGCCGGTTTCATCGTAGAAGAATTTGCATGGCAGTGTTCGTGGCTGCTGCGACAGGCCAGTGATGACTTGCTCGCAAAATTCCGCATCGGCCGGCGCGAAATCGAGCACGGCGATTTGCCCGGCATGTGGGTTCATGTCGCGTCGCGGGCGAGCCGGATCCCTGTGAACTGCCAGCGTTTCTCCGGTTGAAAAAAGTTTCGGTAGGTGGCACGGATGTGTGATTGCGAAGTTGCGCAGGATCCGCCGCGCAAGACGTATTGATTGCACATGAATTTCCCGTTGTATTCGCCGAGTGCCCCGGGCACCGCACGATAACCGGGGTAGGGGGAATAAGCGCTGCGTGTCCATTCCCAAACGTCGCCATACATTTGCGTCAAACCATTTGCGTCGGTCGCCGGTGCCGGATGGAATCGTTCGGATTCCACGAAATTGCCCTCGATTGTTTCAATTTGCGCCACTCGCTCCCATTCGAATTCTGTCGGTAGCCGTGCGCCGGAGAAGTTCGCGAAGGCGTCGGCTTCGAAATAACTCACGTGGGTGACCGGTTCATTTTCATCGATCGATCGAAACCCGGAGAGGGTGAAATGCCACCAGATTCCGTCGCGTTTTTCCCAATAGAGCGGTGCTTCCCAGCGCTGCTCGTTTACGGTCATCCAGCCGAGCGACAACCAGAATTCCGCTCGCTGATATCCACCGGCCTCGATGAAGCGCTGATATTCGCCACAGGTCACCAAACGCGATCCGAGAGAAAACCTTGGAACAAGAGCGCGATGCTGTGGCTCTTCGTTGTCGTAACAAAAACCGCTGCCGCGATTTCCGATGCTTGTCACCGTCTCGTCAAAATCGATAAAATTAATTTGTGGTGGAGCTTGCGTCTTTTCTTCCGCTCGTTTTCGGAAAACCGGGTGGAGGGGGTTCTGCGCGAAAACGTGCTTTATATCGGTCACGAGCAGTTCCTGGTGCTGCTGTTCGTGATGAATTCCTAGCGTGATGATCGGTTCAATTTCGTCCAGCAAGTCGTCCGACGCCGTCCCGACAAGCTCTTCGATCTGCCGATCGATACTTTCGCGATAACGGAATGATTCGGCCACCGTCGGCCGCGAGATCAGACCACGCAAATCACGCCGATGCATCGTGCCGGCGGCATTGTAATATGAATTAAAAAGAAATGCGTATTCCGGAATCGCCGGCACATAGCCCGCAACAAATTTCTTGAGCACGAATGTTTCGAAAAACCACGTCGTGTGGGCAAGATGCCATTTCGTCGGACTGACGTCCGGCATTGATTGCACCACGCAATCTTCCGATTCCAGATCGCGCGTGAGTAGTTTCGAAAAATCGCGCACATCACGATAACGCGCGCATAACGATTCTGCGCGTGATATTGCCCGCGATGAAACGGGCTTATCCCCGATCGCCGGCATGGCTCAGGTCTCCTCGGTCTCGTGGTCTTCCCGCCGCGCCTCCAGCATTTGATCGTGCGCGGCTTCCGCCAAACCGCCGCTGACCAAGGATTGCCCGAGCGTTTCGTCATCCTCATCAAATCCCGGACGCGGGGCGCGATGGGCGAGCGATTCGGGAACAATCTCGTGCTCGTCCGCGGAAACCTCGATGCCGCCGCCGATTTCTTCCGGCGCGCTGGTGTGCGAAACGCCCATTAACTCCTGCCGAGCCTGTTCCCAATCGGCATCGGTGAAATCGTTGGGGTCGCGTTCGTCGATCAATGCGATCTCACGAGCGCGTCGCTCGATCATTTCCGGCGTGGGAGCGCCGAAACCATCGCCATGCACGGAAATTTTTCCAAAGCCCGGTTGTGTGTTTTCATTCATGTACATAAACGAATCGGATTTCAGTAAACGATTGTGCGCACGAAGGGAATTGTCGAGCCATCAATTCGCATACAACAGAATAGGCACGTTAAGATGATTAGCCAATGATTCCGTTACGCGACGAAACTTTTATTCGCGGGAATGGCGACCTGGTCGCCTTCAGCGAATACGGTGACGTTAATGGTGAGCCAGTGATGTTTTGCCATGGCTGGCCAAGCTCGCGCATCATGGCCCAGTTTATCGACGACGCCGCCCGCGAATTGCGCCTGCGAATTATTTCGCCAGACCGGCCCGGTATTGCCGATTCAAGCTTTGCATTGAACCGCAAGCTACTCGATTGGCCACCTCTCGTTTCTGAACTGGCAGATTTTTTGCATCTGGAAAGATTTCGCGTGCTCGGTATTTCAGGCGGTGCTCCCTACGCTTACGCTCTGGCGTGGGCGCTGCCGGAGCGGGTGCGCGCAGTTGCAGTGGTGAGCGGCGCGCCCGACATAGCTGAATTGAGCGATCACAGCGGTCTGCTGCCTCTTTATCGCTGGCTGATGTGGACTGAAAAGAAACTGTCGCCACCGCTCTGCCGCTTCGGCTTTCGTCTGGCGCGACCGTTTCTCTCATTGCGCCCGCCGCGGCGCAGTCGCCCGTGGCTCTTGAAATTTCTGCAGCCGTTCGACGCCGAGTCGCTGCGCGACGAGAAGGCATTTGAAGCGTGTTTCGAAAGTCAGCGCCGGGCTTGGAAAACGTCTGCTGAAGGGGTAATGGCGGATGCGCAATTATTTGCCCAGCCCTGGGGATTTTCGCTCACTGAATTGCGGGTGCCGGTTCGTTTGTGGCACGGCGATTCCGATCGCAGTTTTTCGGTTGGAACCGCGAGCGACATGGCGAAGAAGATTCCGAATTGTGAATTTCGCGTGATCGAACGCGCGGGACATTATTCCGTGCCCATCCGGCACATTCGCGAAATCCTCGAGGACTTAATCAGAGTGTAGCGTTGATCACAGAACCTGGGTAGCTGCGCGCGTCTCGCGTGCTGGCGACGACATCTCGGTATGGCATAATTTTTCTTCATGATGAAGGCGCGATAAACTAATCTAGGAAAGTCCGCGCACCCAACCCCGCAAATTTTCCATGCGCCGGGCATAACTCACGCTACGAATTTCGTGTGGAAGATTTCACCGCCGGCACGATCAGCAGTCAGCCTGCCCGTAAACAACTTACTCTCGGCGGCGAATGGGATGCGCGTGTGCATAGGCTCGTCCGGGAATTCGGCGCCGAGCATTCCCCTGAGTTGATCGAGGAGATGATTGCGACCGCGTTAAGGATGGCGCGGGAAAAAATGAGTGTGGCCGATCTGAAACTGATTTCGCGATCGATGAAGGAAATGCGCTACGCGGCGAAAATCTTCGCCAATTACCAAGCGTTCCGTAAAGTTGGCATCTTTGGTTCAGCGCGCGTCGCCCAAGATTCGCCGGAAGCCAAAGTCGCGGAAAAATTCTGTCACCAGATAGTCGCAAAAAATTTCATGATCATCACCGGTGGGGGCGATGGCATCATGGGTGCGGCCCAACGTGGGGCGGGGCGGGACATGAGTTTCGGACTAAATATCCGGCTACCTTTTGAGCAACGTGCCAATCTGACGATCGAAGGCGATAAGAAGCTCATCAACTTCAATTACTTTTTCACCCGCAAACTGAATTTCGTTAAGGAAACTCACGCGCTCGCGCTGTTCCCCGGCGGCCTTGGCACGCTCGACGAATCATTCGAGATCCTCACGCTCATGCAAACCGGCAAAGCCCGGATCATTCCGGTGGTCATGCTCGACAAAGCGGACGGCGATTACTGGGAAACGTGGCTCACGTTTGTGACCGAGCATCTTTACAAAATCGGTTTTGTTTCAGAGGAGGACTTTCATCTTTTCAAGATTTTCCACGACGTCGGCGCCGCCGTAAACGAGATCATAGGATTCTATCGCGTATACCATTCCGCTCGCTGGGTGGGGCAGAAGCTTGTTATTCGCGTCGCGCGCCCCCTTACTTCCGCAGCTGTTGCTCGATTGAACGATGAATTCAGTGATCTACTGCGTCGCGGAACGATTGTGCAGGGCAAAGCGCTGCCGCAGGAACGAAACGAGCCTGAGGTCCTGGCCCTACCGCGACTTATTTCTTGTCCACATCGCAGCAGCTTCGGACGGTTCCGGCAATTGATCGACGCCATCAATGGCGCCGAGTGCGCTTAAAGAGCGGGAGCAGAAGTAATGGAGTAGGGCGGAGCGAAACGTTATCGTGTCCTTCCCGCCGCTTCTCACGAAGTCGTTTGAGACTGTGCTGATTCGCCGCGTTTTTCGAGAATATAATCGTGAATAGTGTTGACACTGCGGAGCACTTTGGTGGCGATTTCAGAGTTAGGCACACTAACGCCGAAGTTTTTTTCCAACCCGACTGCGAGCTCGAGCGCATCGATCGAATCGAGACCGATCCCATTCGGTCCGAAGAGCGGCGCATCATCCGCAATCTGATCGGCCGTAATTTGCAGCATCAAATTCTTTACCATCATTTCTTTGATGCGGGTTCGTAGGTCGACGTCGGTCATAGCAAAAAGCGCCGCGATATTCTCGCAAATGACGGCGAAGTCAACTACGACGATTTTAAGGAAAAATCACCGCGGAGGATGCAAAGGCGCACAGGGAAAAACAGGGCTAAGAGGCAAATAGCTTCTGCAGCTCGTCGTAGGACGCGCCGTGCTTCAGTTCGTCAAATGTGCCGGACTCGATCAATTCCTTGGCCGACCGAATAAATCCTCCCCAGGCCGCGCGGGCGAACGCACCGCCAACACTCACGCGCCGTGCGCCTAACTCAGCGGCGTCGCGCATGGTGAGGCCGCCGGCACCACCGATCAAGACGTTGACCGGTTTCGGCGCGACGGCCTCGACAATCGCTTTGATATGATCGCGTTCCTTAAATCCCGGTGCATACAAACAATCCGCTCCGGCGTCGGAATAAGCGACGAGTCGCTTGAGCACTTGATCAATATTTTCCCGACCGACCAAAAAACCCTCTGCTCGTCCGACGAGAACGACACCGCTGTCATGCAGCGCTTCGCAAACCGCATGGATGCGTTCGACTGCAAGATCGAAATCATAGATCGGGCTTTCTTTTCGATCCGCTGCGTCTTCAATCGACAGACCAGCCACTCCGGTTTCAGCGCAAAGACGCGCGTTTTCTGCGACCCAGTTCGGATCCTCGGCGTAACCGTTCTCGAAATCGGCGTTCACCGGGATATTGGCCGCTTCAACCAGCTCTCTGATGTGCGCGAGCATGTCGTCGCGTTTGACGCTGCCATCGGCGAGTCCGCGCGAAAACGCGAACCCTGCCGACGTGGTCGCGATTGCTTTGAACCCAAGATGTTCCAGATATTTTGCGGTACCGATGTCCCACGGATTCGGGATGGCAAAACATCCGCTATCGTGTAGCTGACAAAATTTTCTCCGCTTCTCTTCGATGGTTGGCATATCGTTTTACCCAAGCATTCAATCATTGCGCCTTCGACGCAAAATTGATGATCGCGGAATGGCGCGTAAACCACCTTTGGAGTTCGAAGGTGGATCGCGCGTTTCTTGCGCATTACTACGAGGCGGCAGAGGATTGCCCTTTTTATGGGAATGTATCGATCTATTTCGGATGGACTGACGACTCTCTTTATCCTAGCGGCGCTTTGCCCGTTGTCCGCCTATGCCGGTTTTGACGGCGCGCTACGGTGGCGCAACGTCGGCCCGTTTCGCGGTGGTCGCACGCACGCCATCACCGGCGTTCCTTCCCAACCAAATGTCTTTTACATGGCGCAAGTCAATGGCGGCGTCTTCAAGACCACGGATTATGGACGAACCTGGCAACCGATTTTCGACGATCAACCAACCGGCTCGATTGGTGCCATCGCGGTGTCGATTTCGAATCCGAACATCGTTTACGTCGGCAGTGGCGAGGGCTTGCATCGGCCCGATCTTTCGATCGGTGATGGTATCTACAAATCGACGGATGCGGGAAAAACATGGACGCACCTCGGGTTGCGCGACGGACAACAGATTCCACGAATCGCGGTCGATCCCCACAATGCCGATCGAGTGTTCGTTGCGGTTGGCGGGCATCCTTACGGGCCTAACGAGGAGCGGGGGATTTTCCGGTCGATCGATGGCGGCAAGACTTTCGAAAAGGTTCTCTATCGCGACGAGAACACCGGAGGCGGCGATGTCCAGATCGACCCAGCGAATTCCAATATCGTCTATGCGACTCTCTGGGAATCGCGAGAAGGCCCTTGGGAAAACAGCACCTGGAACGGGACAAACGGCGGCATCTTCAAATCCACTGATGGCGGCAAAAGCTGGAACCAACTTCGCAAAGGTCTTCCCGAGAAAATCGTGCAGGCAAACCTCGCGGTCGCGCCGAGTTCACCGGGGACCTTGGTCGCGACGGTCAAGACCTTGGTCACGTCTAACATTTTTCGATCCGAAGACGGCGGCGAATCGTGGGTCACCACAACGGATGATGCGCGGCCTGCCGCAGGTATCGGCGGTGGTGAACTGCCGATCGTGAAGTTCGATCCGAAGAATCCGGCGATCATTTATTCAACCAGCATCGTTTGTTGGAAATCGATCGATGGAGGCAAGATATGGGAAGGCTGGCGCGGCGCACCCGGCGGCGATGATTATCAAAACATTTGGATTAACCCCGACAATCCAAACATCGTTTTGCTGGGCAGTGACCAGGGCGCGATTGTCACGGTTAATGGCGGGCAAAGTTGGAGCTCCTGGTACAATCAGCCCACAGCGCAGCTTTATCACGTCAGCGCCGACAACTCGTTTCCTTATCGGTTGTACAGCGGCCAACAGGAGAGCGGCTCCGTCGGCATCGCAAGTCGCGGCAATGATGGTGCGATTACTTTTCGCGACTGGCATCCGGTTGCGGCCGAGGAATACGGCTATGTCGCCGCTGATCCGCTGGATCCGGACATTATCTACGGCGGCAAGTTGACGCGCTTCGATCGACGGACCGGGCAGGCCCAGGGAATTTTACCCGTACCATTGCGCTCCCCCGATTTTCGGATGCTGCGGACGCAGCCCGTCGCTTTTTCTCCAGTCGATCCGCGCCTCCTTTTCTTTTCGGCGAACACGCTTTGGCAAACACGCGACGGTGGACGGAATTGGAAGCAGATCAGCCCTGATCTCACGCGAAGAACTTACGAGCTGCCGGCCAGCATTGGAAAATATCGCAATGACCCAACAGCACAGGCGAAGCAGCGGGGAGTGATTTATGCGCTTGCGCCGTCGCCCCTCGATGTAAACCGGATTTGGTGCGGAACCGATGACGGTTTGATCCAGCTAACGACAAATGGGGGGAAAAACTGGAGCGATGTTACGCCATCTCTCATTTCGGCATGGCAAAAAATCTCGATCATTGACGCCAGTCACTTCGATACCAACACGGCTTATGCCGCGGTCAACACCCTGCGGTTGGATGACGTGCGTCCGCACATTTACCGAACCCACGATTCAGGAAAAACTTGGACCGAGATCGTAAAGGGAATCCCCGATGGCCAAACGGTGAACGTTGTCCGGGAAGATACCCAGAGAAAGGGATTGTTGTTCGCCGGAACTGAACGCGCTGTCTACATCTCGTTTGACGACGGCGATAATTGGGAATCACTCCGACTCAACATGCCGGCGACATCGGTTCGGGACCTTATTATTAAGGACGACGATCTGGCGGTCGCAACGCATGGTCGGGGCTTTTGGATTCTTGATAATATTACTCCGCTGCGACAGTGGAACAGGGATCAGCGCGAAACGATGCTGTTCAAACCTCAAACTGCTTTTCGAATTCGGTGGAGTCTCAACACCGATACACCGCTTCCGCCGGATGAGCCCGCAGGCGAAAATCCGCCTGATGGTGCAATGATCGATTATTTTCTCGCGGAAGATTCACCGGTAACGCTAGAGATCAAAACGAAGAACGGCGAACTGGTGAGGCGTTATTCGAGCAACGAGGGCCCGGTGGTCCCCAATCCGAAAAAACTGAGAATTCCCAGCTACTGGATCCGGCCCTTCGCCGCGCTCTCATCGCAGCGCGGGCTGCATGGTTTCCTCTGGGACATGCATTACACGCCGCTCGCTGGGGTCGAGCCAGAGTATCCCATGTCTGCCGTTTACCACAACACGCCTGCGTCGCCGACTTCCCCGTGGGTTGTACCCGGTGAATACACTATTGTTCTTACCGCCGGTGGTCGGAGCTACACACAACCATTGACTGTTAAAATGGATCCGCGCGTGAAAATGTCAGAGGAAGAATTGCAGGAACAGCTGGCGTTGTCACAGCAGTTGTCCAAGCTGCGCGCCACACTGGAACCGATCGGCAAAGTCTTCGACTCGTTAGTTGAGCAATTGACAAAATTACGCGCGCAATCGTTGCCAAAGAATGTGGAGGACAAATTGGACGGACTGAACGCGAGGTTAAAGGAGTTGGGACCACCAAACGCGCGACCAGGGGCGGGTCCTTCCCTTCACGCTTTGGATTCGGCAAAAGATTTGTTCGGTCAGATTGAAGGAGTCGATGCCCCTCCCCCCGATCGCATCAAAG
>DATELT010000090.1:0-3801 GCA_035276245.1 Chthoniobacterales bacterium | reverse complement strand
AACCGGCGCTTCTGGATTATTTGTGAAGACGAGCACCATCCCGTCGCCCGTCGGCAATCTCGTCAGCTTGCCCTCAGCTTCGGCGGCCTGAAATTGCTTCGTCTCTCGAACAATCCGATTGAGTTCTTGGATTAACTCTTTTTGTTCGTCGGCGAGTAATTTTGAGTATCCGACAATGTCGAGAAACAGGATATGACCGACCGCGAGATGAAGATGCGGTTCGAGCGCCGAGGCCATGTTGTGCCGTCCTACGAGGCGTGGGGCATGGTATTATCCGATCCTTGGATTGTCGAGCACAACGGCGAAATTAAGTCACCGGCCAAGCACAAGACTGCCGGGCTGCCAACGGGCGCCTGCTTCGCCGCTAGCGAGGCGACGATTTTCTCAAAGCGCGGACCGCCGCGGAGCGGGTCCCAGAACGGGCGGCAGCTTTTTCGCCGAGCTTAAGCGGCGCAACGCTTGCAAGGATTGTTGCGCGCAATGGGTCTGACCGACGATCAATTGAAATGAGCGACCGAACCTCCTTTTCCGAACCGGAGCGGCGCAAATTGCGAAATTGGGTTCGGCCGCGGCGGCTTTGACCCAATCAGTGGGGGACGCGCTGGCGCGAAGCTGAACTGCGGTCTAGTACATCTGATAATCGCACCATGAACCCGGGGCATTTCCTTGCCGAATTGAAGCGCCGCAACGTGTACAAGGTCGCAGTGGCGTACGTTGTGGCGGGGTGGGCTCTTGCTCAGGGTCTGGCGCAAGTATTGCCGGTTTTCAACATTCCCAACTGGGTGATTCAGCTGCTGGTCGTGCTTATCGTGATCGGTCTACCGTTTGCACTCGGGTTGGCTTGGGCATTCGAGCTGACGCCGGAGGGAATTAAGCGCACCGAGGATGTCGATGTTAACAAGCCGCACACGGTTTATGGTCCTTGGATCTACATCGTCGTGGTCGCCACCGCGGTTTCGATCTCACTATTTTTTCTCGGGCGTTACACCGCCTCAGATCGAATAACGGCGGGCGAAGAAAATAAATCGATCGCTGTTTTGCCATTTGCGACTCTGAGCGACGATCGCGATGACGCCTACTTCGCTGACGGCGTGCAGGATCAAATCCTCACCAATCTGGCGAAAGTTTCGGATTTGAAAGTGATCAGTCACACGAGTGTGCGTCAATACAAGACCGGCGCCGAACGCAACATTCGCGAGATTGGGCGGCAGCTTGGTGTCGGCTACATCGTGGAAGGGTCGGTCCAACGCGCGCGCGATCGCCTTCGCATCAATGCCGAACTGATCGACGCGCGCACCGATTCGCACATCTGGGCCGAAACTTACGACCGCACGGCGGCCGATTTGTTCGCCATTCAAAGTGAGCTCGCACAGTCGATCGTCACGGAGTTGAAAGCGAAACTATCGCCGCAACAGAAGGCAGAGATTGAAGAAGGGCCAACTCAGGATCTCGACGCCTTTGAACTTTACCTTCAAGCGAAGACAATCATTGACAGTTATATCAACGCGACCGATGTGCGGGCCGCGCTGCTCCAGGCATTGAAATCGCTCGACGAGGCAATCAAGCGCGACCCGAACTTCGTCTCCGCATATTGTTATGCCGCGCGCGCGAACGACCTTCTTTACTTTTTCGATCTCGATCCAACGCCAGAGCGGATCACGCTAGCCGAAAATGCTGTGAACAATGCGTTGCGGCTTCGTCCCGATTCAGCCGAAGCGCATTTCGCGCGGGCCGATTATCTCTTCCGATGCCTCCGTGATTACGATCGTGCTCTCGAAGAACTTGCGGTGGCGCGGCCGGGTCTGCCGAACAGCAGCCCGTTTTTCATTCTTTCCGGTTATATCAATCGCCGCCGCAATCACTTTCCTCAAGCCGAACGCGATTTCTCGACCGCCTTCGCGATCGATCCGCGCAATCCGAATGCTTACAATCTTCTCGCCGACACCTACGTGCTTGAACGGCGGTTTCCAGAAGCGGTGCACGTTTACGATAACGTCCTCGCTGCCGGTGAAAATGTTCCTATCGTCTACTTCCGGCGCGTTGCGTGCATCCAATCCGGAACCGGCGACATGGGACCGCTTCGCGATGTTCTGACGAAATTTCCGGACATGGAATTTGCCGGAGGCCAAACACCGGTCCGTGTCTGGATCTCGATGCTCGACGGCAGCTACGCGCGAGCGGAGAAACTTCTGGCTGATTCACCCCGGAGAGATTTTCAGGACATTGACTTCAGCTTTTACTTTCCGAAATCATGGTACGAAGCGATGATCGCACGCGAGGAGGGCGACACCGCGAAAGCGGCGGCAGCTTTTCGCGAATGCCGCGACATTCTCGCGCAACGATTAGTCATTAAGCCGGAGCACGCGCGCACGATCGCCGTACTTGCACAGGTTGATGCCAATCTTGGTCAAAAAGATTTAGCCATTAGCGAGGCGCAACACGCCATCGATCTGATGCCGACATCGAAAGATATTTACGACGGTGCTCTGGTGTTAGAAGGGCTCGCCCAAGTTTATACCTGGACCGGCGACCGCGACCGCGCGATCCAAACGTTACAAAGACTGCTAAGCATGCCGGGTTACGTCAACTACGGCCGTTTGAAGCTTCATCCGCTGTGGGCTCCGCTCCGCGGTGATCCGCGTTTCGAGAAGATCCTCAACTCGCTCGCGCCGAAAGATCAGAGCAAATAAGCTCGCGCTATGAGAATCGAGTAGAGAGGTTTTGCGCTCGTGCGTAAGCTAATCGGGACATGGCGGGAGAACAAACCACTCATCTGGAAACTGCGCATGTCTTGTTCATAGACGTGGTCGGTTATTCGAAGTTGCTCGTGAACGAGCAGCGCGAAATTTTGCAGCAACTCAATGAAGTCGTGCGCAACGCGCCGCAGTTTGGAAAAAGCAGCGGGAAACTGATTCGCATTCCGAGTGGTGATGGCATGGCGCTGGTATTTTTCCAAAGCCCGGAGGAACCAGTGCACTGCGCAATGGAGATTGCCAGAGCGCTCAAGAACCATCCTCAAGTGCGTGTGCGCATGGGTGTACATAGTGGTCCGGTTAATCAGGTGACTGATGTAAATGATCGCGTGAATGTCGCCGGGGTAGGAATCAACTTTGCACAGCGGGTGATGGATTGCGCCGATGCCGGTCACATCCTTCTTTCAAAACGGGTGGCTGATGATCTTGCACAAGATCGTTTATGGCAACCGCTGCTGCACGATCTCGGCGAAATTGAGGTGAAACACGGCGTGAAGCTTGGGATTGTAAATCTTTACAATGCGGAACTCGGCAATCCGCAGCCGCCGCGTAGAGTATCTAGTCAGGGAGTGCCGGCCAAAGAGGAGTTCGCTCTATCGACTGCCAACGACGACGTGCCCGAGAGAAGCATCGCCGTTCTTGCCTTCGTTAACATGAGCAACGATCCGGAGAACGAATTTTTCAGTGATGGCATTGCCGAGGAAATCATTAATGCTCTAACTAGAGTCCAAGCGCTGCGAGTGGCTTCTCGGACATCCTCTTTTTCCTTTAAAGGGAAAAGCGAGGATATCGGCGAGGTCGGGCGTAAATTGAAGGTCCACAGTGTGCTCGAAGGCAGCGTCCGGAAAGCAGGCACCAGGCTGCGTGTTACCGCGCAGCTCATCAAAGTTGCCGATGGCTACCATCTGTGGTGGGAACGTTATGATCGGCAACTCGAGGACGTTTTTGCCATCCAGGATGAGATCGCCGACAACATTGTCCGGGCGTTACGCGTTGTTTTGGGCGAAGACCAAAAGCGTGCGATGGAAAAAACGCCTACTGATAACGT
>DATELT010000089.1:0-4658 GCA_035276245.1 Chthoniobacterales bacterium | reverse complement strand
GCTGTGACAAGCTTCGCAGGCAATTCCGAACTCAGCCACCTGTGAATCCCAGCGATTGCCCTCGACAAAACGTGAATGTCCCTGGGTGACATGACAATCCATGCAGGCTCCATTCCATGCTCCGAGAGAGTAGTATTCCTTCAGTTCAGGTGGAATCAGGAATGTCTCCGCCACTGGCGCCCACATTTTTTCTGCGACGATGTAAGCAATGGGAAGCTGCTGCAAGGTACGGCCCTGGCCCGATTCCAACCAGAGGATTTGCAAGTTGTGAGAGCCGGTCGCGAGGACGATTTGCTGTGGCTCGCCATAGTCACCGTTTTCAGGCCGCACACGGACAAAGAACTTATCGCCGCGGCGTTCTCCCCTGTACTCGCGACCGTTAAAGGTGTAATCAAGCTTGCTCACGTCATCGAGGAGAGAGCCGGGCGTCGCGACCTGGGTCATGGTGCGATGAAACGAGCCATGCCAGCTCTCGTAGTTTTCGACATGACAAGCTCGGCACGCATTTGACGACACGTAACCGGAAATCTGGGATTGGATTGGTCGATTCTCCGGCGGCAGAGCTGTCGTCTGGAAATCACGAACCGAAATTGCGGTTAGAATTCCCGCGCCTGCGACAGTCGCAATAATGGAGACGGCATGCCACCAGGATGGTGATAGCTTCGACATTGCTCACGCCGATATTAGGAAAAGTAATGCGGGGGGCAAACGTCTGATCTCCTCTGAAACGACACCGGGGTGAACAAATCGCCGGTTTGAGAGTCAAATTTACACGAATGGTTCCGATGTTAGATTTCCGGGACCTCTTTTTCTGCAGCTACGCGACTTAAATGGAACAGAACCCATCTTTTCCCTCACCGGAAGAACTGAAATCGAAGCTGGCCGAGTTCATGAAATCGAACTTTGGCGATCGCGTCGCGTTCACTACCGTCACGCAGCCGGACATGGCTGAGACTGGAGCGGAAGAGAAAGCGCCGGAGGACACTACAGAGTTCGAGTTCAATTTCCTGCCCCGTGACATCAAAGCCCATCTGGACCGTTTCGTAATCAAACAGGACGAAGCGAAGAAGGTGCTATCGATCGCGGTCTGCGATCATTACAACCATGTCAATCATGTGCGGCGGCTGGAGAAGGCAAATGCCCGCGGCACCAATGAACCTGAATACGCCAAGCAAAATGTTATTCTGGTCGGCCCGACTGGTGTTGGGAAAACCTATCTGATCAAACACATTGCCGACTTGATCAGAGTCCCGTTTGTTAAAGCGGACGCGACCAAGTTCAGCGAGACCGGTTACGTCGGCGGCGACGTCGAAGATTTGGTGCGCGAACTGGTGCACAAAGCAGATGGTGATGTGAACCGGGCGCAGTTCGGCATTATTTACATCGACGAGATCGACAAAATCGCCTCGGCCGGTACCATGATCGGGCGCGACGTCAGTGGTCGAGGGGTGCAGACGACGTTGCTTAAATTGATGGAAGAAACGGAAGTGCCGTTGCGCAGCGCGATGGATCTGCAAGGACAAATCCAGGCGGCGCTGGAATTCCAAAGGCGGGGCAAAGCGAGCCGGCAAACGATCAACACCCGGCATATCCTATTTGTCGTTAGCGGCGCATTCGAGCGTTTGAAAGAACAGGTTTCGCGCCGGGTCAAAGGCCAGATTGGATTCAGCGCCGAACCCATTCGGGTAATGGATAACGAACTCTTCCAATTCGTTACCACCCAGGATTTTATCGAGTTTGGCTTCGAGCCGGAATTCATTGGACGCCTGCCGGTGCGGGTGGTCTGTGAAGAACTGAGCGCGGATGATCTCTTCAGCATCATGAAGTATTCGGAAGGCAGTCTGCTTCGACAATATGAGCGTGCCTTTCGCGCCTACGGCATTGCCATCAGTTTCGAAGATGAAGCATTGCGTTTGATGGCGAAGGCGGCGGCATTGGAGAAAACCGGTGCGCGCGGTTTGCTCACGGTGTGGGAAAAACTGTTCCGCGACTTTAAGTTTTATCTGGCGGGTTCGGGCATCAGCCAACTGCGTGTCACGGCCGAGCTTGTCCGGGAACCAAAGCGCGTTCTCGATCGCCTGCTGGCCGAAGGTCACAAACAGGAAGCGATCGTGCTCGATCAACAGATCGATGTCTTTAGCGAATCATTCCGGCGGCAGCATGATCTCGAGATCGCGTTCGAGGACACAGCACGACGGCGGCTGGTGGAACGCGCCCAGGTTGAAAAAATGTCGATGGCGGATTTGACGGCGCACCTCTTTCGCGATTTTCATTTCGGATTGAATCTGGTGCGCAAAAATTCCGGACTGAATAGGTTCATTCTACCGGTAGCGGCGGTAAACGCGCCCGACAAATTTCTCAGCGAACTGGTGGTGCAATCCTATTATCCCAGGCAACAGGTGAACGAAACTTGATGAAACGTACACTGATTTCCGCTTGTATTATCGGGATTGTGGCCGCCGCGATCGCGATTACTTCGCACGCCGCTGGATGGTTCCACGGAATCGAATTGCCGTTTAGGAACTGGCTGGAAAAGTCGAATGGTCCGGCCTACAACCTGGGCAAGGCTTGGCAATACAGCTTGATCGTGCTCTTGGGCCTCGCGACGGCGTGGATCGTCCTCACCAGCGCTCGGAGGCACCATATCGTCATATTAGTCCTCGCAGTCATCGTGGAGCTGCTGGCGCTAAGCTGGGTTTGCTCGCTCTATCACATTTTCTTTGCCCCGCTGCCGGCAATTATTGCGGTCGCTCTTAGCTACGGCGCGGCGCGGGCTTACCTCGGAATCGAAGGACTGAAACACGCTGGCATTCCGTTGAGCTTATTTAACGGCAAGCTCTCACGCAGCGAAATTGGGAGGTTGCGCTCGGGCGAAATCGATTTCGATGGCACTGCGCGCGTTTTCGATACCAGTGTGGTCGTTTGCGATCTGGCCAACAAATACGACTTGGCGGACAACGACGACGCCAGCCTGGTGACGAAGGCAAGCGAGAAATTCACTGCCCGCGCCGCTGAACTGCTGCGCGATGCCGGCGCGTATTTGCATGCCGCAGACGGGGAAGGAGTCGTTGCGGTTTTTGGATTTCCCGGCGCTTTGGAAGATCACGCGGAAAGGGCAGTCCGTGCCGCATTCGATCTCGCGCGCGCTTTTGC
This sequence comes from Chthoniobacterales bacterium, assembly GCA_035276245.1. Classification (GTDB taxonomy): domain Bacteria; phylum Verrucomicrobiota; class Verrucomicrobiia; order Chthoniobacterales; family UBA10450; genus AV69. The sequence continues at coordinate 1,505 of DATELT010000089.1, read as the reverse complement.
GGAAAATTCGGGCGCCGGCAATGGCCAAAATGTTACTGCCGGAGCGCATGTCGGGGTGAGCTCGGGCTCGATGATCACAGCGCCTACGGAGGAGAAGAAGGACATTTTTGTCCTGGGTGAACCGATCGAGCTCGCGCGGCGTTTCTGTGTCGCAAATCGCTTTTATGGTTCGAGAATCTTGATCGGTCCGCGTACGTTTGAGCTTGCGAATAACGCTATCGTGGCGCGTCCGATCGATTTTCTCAGCGGTGTCAATGCGCAGGAGCGTCATGAAATTTATGAGCCCCTCGCTTTCACCGCTGACGCACCGAGCGAGTTAGTAGCAAGACGCGACTCGTTCTGGCATGGCGTCGTGTTGTATCGGGAGCAACGCTGGGCCGAGGCATACCACGAGTTCCAAAAAGCGCGTGGACCGAACAACGAAGAGGATGCGCCGCTCAATCTTTATTTGCGCCGTCTCGAACCGCTTGCCCTGCAACTGATGGAATCGCCGGCCTCCTAGGTGCGAGCCGCACGGGCGAGTGTGCCGCACGGGCGGACGTAGTTTTGAAACGAACGGAATATCCAGAGGCGATTCGTGATTTGATCACGGAGCTGCGGCAAATGCCGGGAGTCGGACCGCGCTCGGCCGAACGCATCGCGCTGTGGATGATTCAATCGCGCGACGATAAGCCGGAACAGATCGCGACAGCCATTTCGAAAACGCGTGCCCAGATTCGCCCCTGCAAACTTTGCGGCTTTTTCGCCACGGAGGAATTGTGCGAAATTTGCCGCGATGATTCGCGTGCATCCGATCTTCTCTGCGTGGTAGAGCAACCGACCGACATTCTGCCGCTGGAGAAGACGAGTGCGTTTCGCGGGCGCTATCATGCACTCGGCGGCCGCATCGCACCGCTCGATCACATCGGACCGGAAGATTTGCGAATCCAAGAGCTGCTGGATCGCATCGCAGGGGGCGAGAATTTTTCGGAGATCATTTTCGCGCTCGCGGCTGATGTCGAAGGCGAAGCGACAACGAATTATCTAGTCGAGTCGCTGAAAGAAAAGCCGATAAAGTTGACACGAATCGCGCGCGGTTTGCCGGCCGGCGGCGGGTTGGAGTCAGCCGATGAACTCACGCTTTATCAAGCGTTAACTGGAAGAACAAAGCTCTAATCGCGGAAGCGTTGAAGAGTGAAAGCGTTGTAGCGGTAGCCGTGTCCGCCGCAATTTAACTTTTTTAACGGTTTTAACGTCGTAATCTTCATTCATGTCCTGCGCGAAAATCGATCCGGCGGCGCACCAGGCGCAAAAGCCGCCCTGGATCAAGGTGCGCTTACCGTCGAATCCCGTCTTTTTTTCGACGAAAGCGCTGATTTCAGATCTGCGACTGCACACCGTCTGTGAGAGCGCGCAATGCCCAAACCGCTGGGAATGCTGGAGTCAGGGCACGGCGACGATGATGATCGCGGGCGATCGGTGCACGCGAGCCTGCGGATTTTGCGCGGTGACGACAGCCAAACCGT
>DATELT010000088.1:0-3829 GCA_035276245.1 Chthoniobacterales bacterium | reverse complement strand
CCAATCAATCGACGTGCTTCCATCACTAGCCACGTCCCTCCCGAAGCAATGGCACCCAGGATAAAGAGCCAAAACACTAATGGTCGTTGCCCAGTGAACGCGCTGATTCGTTCGCCAAACGACGGTGAGGGAGTGAATTGGGCGACCTTTTCCGACGCCACGGCGGTCGCGGGCGTTGCACCGCTGGCCGTCGTTTCCGCCGGCGGCGCGGTCTGAGCTGCCGCGGCAAGTGCCGGTGAAGGGGTCGTGGGTGCCACTTGAGGCGTTGAATCCGCGCTGGAAGCGGCGATGACCGAAACCTCGGGCGCTGGAGTTGCAAGCACCGGCGCTGGTGTCGCAGTTGGGGTTGCGAGAGCGAGCGCCGGAGCTGGTGTTGCGTTCGGCATCGCCGACTGGGCAGAATTGCCGGCTGCTGCTGGCGCAGCCGGGAGATCCCCAACTTGGGCTGAGGAACCACTCGCCTGCGCATTCGAAGCCATTCCCTCCGTCGGCATTGCATTCACAAACGCTTCGCTGGCTTTGGGCGAGGGCGCCGCGGGCTGCGCCATTGCCAATTGCGTTCCGTCCTCAGCTTTCACTTCCGAGCCAGGGATCGGACTTGGCTCGATTGCAGGTCCCGATGACTCGGCCTGATTAGAAGCGATGGCAGCCGCACTCGGAGCCGGCGATGAAATCGCCGCTGCTCTCTTCAACCAGCCCAAATCGTAAAATCCCTCTGCGTAGAGATCGTTCGAGTTCAGCGGATAAATCTTTCGTGCCGATGCTATCCAATCGTTCGCCTTTTCCGGATTATTGTGTTGGAACTCCCACGCCGCCTGCGCGTAATAAAGTGAGGGGGTCTCACCGCTGAACTGGAATTGCTCCATCAGCTTCTGAGCGCGGTTTTCCTTTCCTTCCAACAGGTAGGTGAGAAAGATTTTGAAGTTGATCAGTTGCGAGGCCTGGTTCTTGTCTCCACCGGGCGTTTGGTTCAATAAGGCCTGAAAGCGATCGCGCGCTTTGGCGTAATCCTTATTTCGGAAGGGAACATCGGCCAAGTTGAATTGGGCCTCGCGAAATTTCGGGTCGGCTTTTAATGCGTCTTTAAAGAACGTTTCGGCTTCGTCGGACTTTTGTTGTGCCAGCAGAATTTCGCCGCGCAGGTTCAAGATTTGCGCCTGGCTCGGATCAGTCTTGTCAGCTTCGGCGGCCAATTTCGAAGCGGTCTCAAAATCGCGCTGCTCATAAGCTTGCAGCGCCTGCTCGAATTGTGTCTTGGCCAGTGCTTTCGCCTTGCTCGCACGTTCCTCGGGGGAGAGTAATTGCACCGCCGGCCGCTGTTGTCCCGGCTGCTTTTGCAACCAGCCAATTTCATATAGCGACTCGGCAAACAGCTTGTTTAATTGGGGCGAGAAATTCTTTTCCGCTGCCGTCATCCACTTCTTAGCATCTGGAATATTCTGATTTTGCAGCGAAATCGCCGCATTGGCGTAATGCACTGCCGGCGTATCGGACGACAACTCAAATTTCGCCAGAATCGAATCGACCATGGTGTCGTTTCCTTCGAGCAAATAAGTCAGCAAAATCTTGTATTGAATTAGCTGCGTTGCTTCGCCCTGAAGTTCCGCCGCGTTGGTCGTGAGCAAATCCTGAAAGCGTTTCCGCGCTTCCGACCAATCTTTTTTGAGAAACGGAATCTCTGCCAGATTGAAGCGCGCATTCCAAAATTTCGGGTCAAGGTTGTTTGCTTCGGACAATGCGGCTTCAGCTTTATCGTAGATGCCCTGGCGCATGTAGATAACGCCACGCAAATTTTGCGAGGGCGCCAGATCAGGTTTCCGCGCGTCAATCGCATCCAATTCCTTTAATGCCTGCACATAGTTGGCAGAGTCAAACGCGCGATACGCTCTGTCGTACATCGCTTCGAGCTCTGCATTCGAAGGCGCGACATCGTTCGCGGCGAGGGTCCCAGAAACAAGCAATGAAATCGCAGCAAGGTTTCGAATCTTCATGCTGGGACAGACAAAACTATCAGTGGGGGAACCTGACAAGTTAATTCTACGCTTAAGGAAACAAGGCTTCGGGTCAGTTTTCGATGTAGCCGCCACCGCCGATGAAGCTACGCGAACTGGGAAAACGCCGGATGTGCTAACGCATCCGAGAGCAATTTATCGGCAGAGTTGACCCAAGGCTTCCCGCGCTATTTGCTTCCAATACGCATCCTGTAGGTCGAAAGATCAGCTTCGAGCGCTCCGGCGAGGGCGGCATCTCCTTGTTCTCGCGCCAACAGTCCCTCCTGCACCGCAACTTCCAGTGCTTCAGCGAACTCGCCATTTGCGGCGCACGCTGTGATGCGCTTAGCAATCTTACCTGAGTTCTTGCCATGCTGAGAGGCGACAGGTCGGAAAATGGGCGTGGGCTCTGGCGCTGGCGCAGCGACTGCAACAGCGCACGAGAAGTAAAAATCCCAAAGCTCTTCGCACTCGCTGCAACCTTGTCGGGTTGAATGCAGATTGCCTCCTCCAATTATGACAACTATGGACCTGTTGGATCGGTAAACATGCCGACGTCTGTAACTTAGCATTTTACGGCTGGAGCCATCCGAAAGAAGTATTCTGCAGCGGTTGGTTTTCCGGTCCGATGTTGTGATTTTCTTCAAAGCCGGATAGGAATTGGTCGCGGTTCTTTTACAAACTGCCCGTGGGTCACAATTTCGTATTCATACGGCCAACCAGCCGAAGTCCTTCGAGGGTAAGGTTTTCGTGCACGATGTCCACTTCCCCTAGCTTGCCCGCGATCAATCTTGCATACCCGCCCGTCGCGACGACGCGAACTTGGCCGCTCCAGGATTTTTCCGTAATGATTTGTTGCAAAATTTCGCGCACGAGGCCGCGATAACCAAAAATGGCGCCAGCCAGCATCGCCTGATTCGTTGATTTACCAATCGCGCTGCGGGGTTCACGCAGAGAAATTCGTGGCAACAACGCGGTGCGATCGTAAAGAAAATTTGTCATCGCCTCCAATCCCGGAGCAATCACACCTCCAATGTAAGAGTCGCCTGGCGCCACGATGTCGAAGGTCACGGCAGTCCCGAAATCAATCACAATCGCAGGCGAACCATAAAGCTCCGCTACTGCTACCGCGTTGGCCAAACGATCAGCGCCGATCGATCTTGGCTTCGGATAATCTACGCGCACGTTCAAGTGGGTCTTCGCCGTCAGCCAAATGATGTTGCGCCCGCGGGCGCCGCGTTTGATTTCGCGCTTTTTCTTCGGAACCACCGATGAGACGACGACGGTCCGGGCATTTCGCCGCCGGAGAATGCTCGCGATCCTGCTTGCGTTCAAGGAGGGAGTGGTAATTTTTGCGGCGCGTCCAAGTCGAGATCGCGAAGCAAACGCCAGTTTAGTGAACGAATTGCTCACGTCGATGAGCAGAAAATCCCACTTTGTCCGCCGCTTGCGAGCGGGAAATGCCGTGCGTAGCCTCGTGTTGTGCTTGTTCATCGTCCCCGCCGTTTACGCCGCACTCCGGCAATTCGCAATCTCATTCGGGAAACCAATCTGCATCGCCACGACTTCGTCCTGCCGCTTTTTGTAAGCGAGAAAATCGAATCCGCGAAAGAGATCGCGAGCATGCCCGGGATCTGCCAATATGCCGGGAAGGAAATCGCGGCCGTCGCACAACGCGCCTATGAATTGGGGGTGCAGGCCATCCTTCTTTTTGGGATTCCGAAATCGAAAGATGAACAGGCCAGAGAAGCTTACGCCGAAGACGGCGTCGTTCAGAACGCGGTCCGGCAGATAAAAAAGCACGCGCCGGATTTGACTGTGATCACAGACGTTTGCCT
>DATELT010000087.1:0-2148 GCA_035276245.1 Chthoniobacterales bacterium | reverse complement strand
AAGCTAAGATCCTGCGGTTCACTGCCGATCACCGTCCCGTGTGCGATCCGATTTTCGCGACCGACGATGACCTCGCCTTCGATGACCACGTTGGCGCCGATAATCGATTCGTCGCCGATGCTAACGGCACCACCGATAATGCTGTGCGGACCGATCTCAACATTCGCGCCAATCTTCGCGCCCGAGCCAACGATGGCGGTGAGGTGAATCATCAGAGCACGCCTGCTTCCTTGAAACTGAAGTAGGGTGCCCGGCCATCAGCTGGCGAACCAATAATAACGTGATCGAGAAGTCTGATCTGCAATAGATCCGCTGCCTCGGCCAGCCGGCGCGTTAAGCTGTGATCGGTGCTGCTCGGAGCGGGATCGCCTGACGGATGATTGTGCACGACAATGATGGCGTAGGCCGAGGCGAGCAGCGCTGGCCGAAACACTTCTCGCGGATGTGCGATACTTTCATTCACGCTGCCCAGGGAAATCTGTTGCGTGTCGATTAATCGATATCGGGTATCTAACAGGATGACACGTAACGATTCCTTTTGCAGGGCGCGCATTTCGGCGCCGAAAAAATCGTTAACCAGCTCGGGCGAATCGATCTTCTCGCGGACGAGTTTCTCTTTCGACATTCTGTCCGCGAGCTTGAACGCGGCGGCCAGTTGCACCGCTTTGGCGAGGCCAACACCACGAATGTTCTCCAATTCGCGGGCGGAAATTCGCGAAAGGTCGCTCAAGGTTTTATACTTTTCCAGAATTTCGCCCCCGACCTCGACTGCGTTCTTGCCCGGGACGCCGGTGCGGAGCAGAATCGCGATCAGTTCACGATTCGTTAGACCGTCAGCCCCGTGTTTCAACAGCTTCTCACGCGGACGATCTTCCTCCGGCAGCTCGCGAATCTTGATCGCCGCCATCGTAGCTTCTTCGTTACGCTGCTTGCGCGCGAAGCGATTGTAACATCAAACCAACCGTGTCTGCAAAAAGCTGAAGCGATTCCATGGCGGGAGATTCCGGCAGGTCATCAAGCTGAGCCCGAGCCTGTTGCAAGCGTTTCATTCCACTCGCCAACGATTCGTCCATCGCGGCTGTCGCACTCGTTTTTAAGAGGAGGCTGACCGAGGCGTAATCGCCTTCGAGAATTAACTGGCAGTAGCGTTCCTTGTCGATTGCTGAAGCCTGACGCAGCAGTTGTAACATCGGCAATGTCATTTTGCCTTTTCGCAAATCGGTGCCAAGCGTTTTTCCCGTTGTGTTCTCGGATCCGGCCAGATCGATGCAATCATCGTAAATCTGGTAAGCCGCGCCCAGGTGCCGTCCGAAATTCACCAGCGCTTCGACCTGGGAAGTGGGCGCGGTATTCAACCGGGCGCCAAGCTCAGCCGCCACCGCAAACAAGGTCGCGGTTTTTAGTTCAATGATCCGGAAGTACTCCTCGATGGCGAGATGCAAATCAAACCGTCGTTGTGTTTGAATGATTTCGCCCGAGCAGACGTCGCGCGTTGCCCGCGCAATGGCGCGACTGACATCGGTGTCATCAAATCTGGTGGAAAGATCGAGTGCGTGTGCAAAAAGCGAATCGCCTAAGAGTACGCTCAAAGCGTTTCCCCAGCGCGCATTTAGTGTCGGCTGGCTGCGGCGACGTTCGGCGTCGTCAATTATGTCGTCGTGGATGAGCGTGGCCAGATGGATTAGCTCGACAATCACTGCCAGGTCCAAATGTTCGTTAGTAACTCGACCAGTTGCAGCGCCAGCCAGGAGCGCAACCAGCGGGCGCAGTCGCTTGCCGCCACTGTCCAGCGCATAGCTGACGTAACCTTCGATCGCCGGATCGAACACTTCGGTCTGCCGGGCGATGCGTTGCGACACTTCGTCCAAATAGGGTTGCACCACTGACGCAACTCGCGTCAGAGGATTAATTTTCAACGGTGCCGCGGTCGAGCGCAGTGAAACTTCCACCGCTTCAGAATAGAAGACCGGTTTTTAATGTCAAAGCTGCAAGACGATTTAAATGGATGAAGCAGCCATTGGAGGGTGAGCCCGGAGGGACCTAGAATCTACGGTTTGAACGAAAACGTTCGGGCCAGAAACAAAAAAGCGATTGTTTCGCTCGCGGCTATGGACTGAGCAAACAAACGGTGATTTCAGCACCGCCGCG
>DATELT010000086.1:0-4119 GCA_035276245.1 Chthoniobacterales bacterium | reverse complement strand
TTTACGATGAAACGATTGCGACCCGCGAGTTGCAGCCTGGCCGGGTTTACAGCGTTGAAGTTTTTTTCCCAAAATATCCCGAGCTTCGCACGCGGCAGAAGTTTATGACCGCACCGTGATAAGCGGTTGAGAGTTGATAGTTGAGAGTTGCGAGGCCCGGAGACAGAAACCGACGAGCATGCAGGTCACTCAACCCTCAACACTCAATCCTCAACTGTTTGCCGATTACCATACCCATCCACAGGGACACCGAGTTCAGCGTTACTCACAGCAGCTCTTACAGCCATGGATCGACGCGGCGCAGAGCAAGGGGATCACCGATATCGCTTTCACCGATCACGACCGTTATCATGCCGGAATCGATTTCGCCGAACTCGATCGGCTTCGTGAAAAAAATCCTGGCGTAAAAATTCGTGCCGGCATTGAGCTCGATAATGATCCGAAAACCAGCGCGATGGGGAGGAAATGGGTCGAGCAAAATTGGGAACGGCTCGATTTCGTTCTCGGCTCTGTTCATTACCTGAGCCAGCCCGATCAAATGTTCGATAGCGTGCCGGACGGCGCGCGGCAATTCTCCGGACGCAACGTTGATGAAATTTACTCCGAATATTTTCGGCGTATCCGCGAAATCGCCGCCAGTGGTCTGGTGGATTGTTTGGCCCACCTCGATCTGGTGAAAATCCATGGACACCGCCCCTGCACGCCAGTCGCAGAGTTAGTGAACGAAACACTGGAGCTGATTCGGTCTCGCAATCTGGCAATCGAATTGTCGACCGCCGGCTGGCGCAAGCCGGTGAATGAGCTTTATCCCTCCGACGAAATCCTTACTGTTGCGGTGAAAAAAGGTATTCCGGTTACGGTTGCTTCCGATGCGCATTCCTGGGCGCAATTGGGCGAGAATTATGAGCGGCTCGTGGCGAAAATGAATGCGTTCAATGTTGGCGAAATCTGCGTTTATGAACGGCACGAGCGAATCGTTAAGAGGTTAAACCGTTAAACTGTTAAATTGGAGGGGTTCCATTTTAACAACGTAACGCATTTAACAATTTAGCGTCATAATCCCAACCCCGGCACGCCCATCCCGCCGGTAATCTTCGACATCTCCGATGTAGCGATTGCTTTCCCTTGCTCGATCGCCTGCTTCACTCCACTCAGGACCGCGTCTTCCAGAAATTCCACATCTTCGGGATCGACAATTTCCTTCGCGATCTTGATGGAAACAATCTCGCCTGCGCCATTGGCCACGACCGAGATTTTTCCGCCGGCGGCGTGTACCTCGACGGTTTTCCCCGCCAGATCGGCCTGCGCTTGCGCCATTTTCTCCTGCATCTTCTGCGCCTGCTTCATCAATTTGTTGAGATTCATCGCGTGGCTACTTCTTTTTAATTTTTGATTTCGCCCTTAAACATTTCCACCGCTTCGTGCACGATGGCCGGCGCTTTCTTCGCTTTCGGAGTCTTACCCGGCAAATTTTCTCTGACGGAAAACTTCAGCACCCACTCTCGTCCGCTGATTTCTTTCAGTAATCCTTCCAGAAATTCGCGATTGGCGCGCGAGGATAAATGCTCCATTACCATCCGTTGATCGGTTGGGAAGCCGAGATCGAAATTTCGACCATTGGCCCCAAGCGGATGCGCTTCTTCAATCCAGTTTTTGATAAACGGGCGGCGCGTTCCGATTTCCGCCACGACTTTTCCCCAAATCTCGTTAACGTTAATCGGCGCATTCGGTTTGTTACCGGCATTGCCCGTCCCGGCGGGCTTTACGTTCGTTGCCGCCGGTTTATCGACGGCAGAGCGGTCGGCGACCGCGGCTACGATTTTCCCGCCGCGCAACGCGTTCAGATTTTCGATCACTTCGTCGAGCGTCGTCTGGCTGAGCGTTTGGATCGCGCGGATTACTGCCACTTCGAAATGTAATTTCTTGTTTGGCGCCCACTTCATCCGACCTTCGGCCGCCGCGAACTGATCGATTAACTCCAGTAGCCGGTCCGTTTCCAGCAATTGCGCCTGCTCGTTGAACGCAGCACGCGTTTCCGCGCTCGCTTCGTTACTCAAAGCGTCCGGTTTCACTTTGAATACGAGCAGATCGCGCAAATACGCAATCGTATCCGACATCAATTTCATCATGTCCTTGCCGGCTTCACATTGCTCGTGCAGCAAGGCGAGAGCGTCGGCGGTTTCGCCTTGCAAAATCCGTCCGACAAAGTCGATCACCATCTGCTGGCTGGTAAATCCAAAAACGTTGAGGACATCAGGCTCCGTGATTTTTTCTCCGCAGAACGCGACGAGTTGATCGAGCATGGATTCGGCGTCGCGCATCCCCCCTTCCGCCCCGCGGGCAATGGCATGCGCCGCAGCCGGTTCAAGAGTCAACTTTTCCTTGGCTGCGATGGTTTGCAGCTGTTGCGCGATCAGGTTGGTCGCGATCCGGTGTAAGTCGAACCGTTGACATCGACTTAGAATCGTGATCGGCAGCTTTTCCGGCTCCGTCGTGGCCAGGCAAAAAATCACGTGCTTGGGCGGTTCCTCCAGCGTTTTGAGCAACGCGTTCGCGGCTTCCTTAGTCAGCATGTGCACTTCGTCGATGATGTAGATCTTGAAACGCGACTTCGCCGGGGCGTAACGAACGTTGTCGCGCAGTTCGCGGACGTCGTCGATTCCGCGATTGCTGGCGGCGTCCAGCTCGATGACGTCGAGGCTGTTTCCAGCTGCGATCTCTCGACAATTATCGCATTTTCCACAGGGCGTGACCGTCGGCCCCTTGACGCAGTTAAGCGCCTTCGCCAAAATGCGCGCCGTCGAGGTCTTGCCTGTGCCACGTGGTCCGACAAAAAGATAGGCGTGAGCCAGGCGGTTCTGTTCGACGGCATTCTTCAGTGTGCGCGTGACGTGCGTCTGCCCGACGATGTCGTCGAATGTCTGAGGCCGGTATTTGCGGGCGAAAACCTCGTAGCTCACCCGAAAACTTTAGCGTTTCTAGCATCGCGCGAAAGATGAAAGTCTGTCATTATTTCTGCTATGAAGCGTTTCCTCGTGTTCCCAGTTCTATCGCTCGTCGCGGTTACGATGAGCGCGCAATCTCCAACTCCCACCGACGGACGCGAGGCCAAATTTGAGGATTCCCTGCTCGATAAACTCGCCGGCAATTGGCGCGTGTTGCGAAAATTCGGCGATGGCCACACCGCCGAGAACACCGTCCGGGTCGGCTGGGTGCTCAATCATCAATTCCTCGAACTGCACTACCTTGATGTCGCCACCCCGCCGCAATACGAAGCCATGGCCTTCATCGGCTTCGATCACAAAACCTCTCGTTACGTTTTGCATTGGCTCGATGTCTTTGGCGGCCGCAGCTCCGAGATCATCGGTTTTGGCACACTCGATGAAGCCGCCAACACCATCTACTTCGCTTTCAATAATCCCGACGGCCAATTCATGAATGCGTACGCTTTTGATCCCGCGACTAAAAACTGGACATCAGTTATGCGCCAAAAAAGCAAAGGCCCGTGGTCGCTATTTGCAGAGGACAGGTTTACACCGCTGGCATCGAAGCCGTAAGCGCAACGCGTGATCGTTCTCGGAGATGAGCAATAGGACGCATAAAATCTGTAAGATTCATTCCCTCTGTGCGCTTGTGCTCTTGCTGGCATTTATGGCCTTGGCACGCGAGCCTATCCCAGCGCCGCCAAAACTCGAGCGTGCGCGCGACCTTGGCATCCCCTTCGATGGCACGCCGGGAAAATTCAATGCCATTACTGATGTTTCCGGCGTCGAGGTGGGTTACTCCACCCTGATTAGCGGTGAAGGGAAACTCGAGCGTGGAAAGGGCCCGGTTCGTACCGGTGTGACCGCGATTTTGCCGCGCGGCCTAAGGGAAATGAACGATTCCGTGTTTGCCGGCTATTTCTCGTTAAACGGCAACGGTGAAATGACCGGCACCGCTTGGGTGGAAGAGAGCGGGTTCCTCGAAGGTCCAATCGTGCTGACGAATACGCATAGCGTTGGAGTTGCGCGCGATGCTGTGATCGCCTGGCGTCTTGCCCATGGCGGACCGGACGCGGAAGGGTTCGCCTGGAGCTTGCCGGTCGTGGCCGAGACTTGGGACGGTTGGCTCAATGAC